>NZ_JAPTFO010000052.1:0-33238 GCF_030985515.1 Stenotrophomonas sp. Sm10 | reverse complement strand
TCGTCTGTCGGCTGCTATCCGCAGATATCATGTTGACGGTCCCTCCACCCTGGCTCCTACATACCGCGTAGGAGCCGTGAGGAACATACAAGCCCATGCTCGGCTGCTCTTCGTGGCGATCGCAGAGACCCCCCGCTGCGCGCGATAGCCGAGCGTGGGCTCGGCTCTACGGGGCCACCACAGGTGGCCATACGCAGGTGGAGGGTGGCGTGGGGGTCATCGACCTGTTAACTTGCGCGCCACTTTCGTGGTTTACAGCATTTCCGCATGTCGCCCTCGTCGTACCGCCCCACCCCGTCGCAGTTGTTGCTGGCCGTTTCCCTCGGCCTTTCCTCCACCGCCGCCGCAGCCCCGCAGGCCACCACGCTGGATGCTGTGCAGGTCTCCGCTGCTGCCGATGCCAGCGCGCAGGCGCGCGAGGCGCTGAAGCGCGTACCCGGCGCCGGCAACGTCATCGACGTGGCCAAGGCCGATAGCCGCCTGTCCTCCAGCGCGGATGTGCTGGCCTACCAGCCGGGCATCAGTGCGCAGTCGCCGGGCAATGAGGGCACCAAGATCTCGATCCGCGGTTCGGGCATCAACCGTGGCCCGGGTGCGCATGCGTCTGGTATTGCAGTTTCGATCGACGGGCTGCCGCTGACCGGACCGGGCGGCACGCCCTACGAGCTGCTCGAACCGCTGTGGCTTTCACGCGTGGAAGTGCTCCGCGGCGCCAACGGCTTCGAACGCGGCGCGCTCGCGCTGGGCGGCGCCATCGACTACGTCAGCCGCAGCGGACGTGATTCGGCGGGCGTGCAGCTGCACTACGAAGCCGGCAGCCGTGGCTACCAGAAGCGCGGCATCAGTTGGGGCGGCGCCAGTGGTGATGTCGACTACTTCCTGGCTTACACCGATACCGAGTTCGATGGTTATCAGCGCCATGCGCGCGGCGACGGCAAGGGCGCGATGGCCAACATCGGCTGGCAGATCACGCCCGACCTGCAGACACGTTTCTTCGTGCGCTACCGCGAAACCAATCACGAAACGCCGGGTCGCTTGACCCGCGATCAGATCCGCAACGATCCGCATGCGGCAAACGCGGCCAACCTGGCCATCGATGCGCGCCGCCCGCAGCCGGGCAGCACCTGGGTGGCCAATGTCACCACGCTGCAGATCGACGAGGATTCTTCGCTGCAGGCCGGGCTGGTCTACCACACGTACCCGATGGACTTGAACGAGAGCCTGTACCGCCAGCAGCTGGACTACGCCAACCTCAACGCCACGCTGGACTACCACCACCGCCACCGGCTGTTCGGCCTGGACAGCCAAACCACGATCGGTCTGCGCGTCACCCACGATCTGGACGCCGATGTGCGCGAGTCGCTGCGCTTTGCCAGCAACGGCTATGCCGCCGGTACGCGCACGCGTGACTTCCGCCACCACGGCACCGACAGCACGCTGCACGTCGGCAATACCCTCACCTTCAACGACCGCCTGCGCATGCAGACCGGGCTGGCACTGATCAGCACCCGCCGCGACGTGCAGGTGACCTGGCCGAGCAGCGGAGGCCGCCTGCGCGACCACGACTGGGACTACGCGCCGCGACTGGGCTTCACCTGGCAGCACAGCGCGCAGACGCAGTGGTTCGGCAACCTCAGCCGTTCGGTGGAGGCGCCGCACCCGTGGTCGATGATCTGGGGCTCGAACCAGTACTTCGGGCCGGGCAATGGCCCGCCTACCGGCCGCCAGCGCGCGCCGGCGCCGATGCAGAACCAGACCGCCACCACGCTGGAACTGGGCGCGCGCGGTGACGCGGCGCTGGGTCGCTGGGAGCTGACCGGCTACTACGCCCACGTGAACCATGAATTGTTGAGCGTGGAGCTGCAGCCGGTACCGAACCTGTTCATCGCAGAGAACAACGCCAGCCCCACCGTGCACCGTGGCATCGAAGCCGGATTGGACAGCACACTGTGGCAGGCCGCGCCGGGGCGCCTGTCGTTGCGCCAGGCGTACACCTTCAGTGATTTCGGTTACCGCCACGATGCGCGTTTCGGCAGCAGCCGCCTGCCCGGCCTGCCGCAGCACGCCTATCAGGCCGAGCTGCGCTTCGATCACGCCTCCGGCCTGTACGCTACGCTCAATACCGAATACGCCTCGCGTATCGCCGTGGACTACGCCAACAGCTACTGGGCTGACAGCCACGTGATCTTCGGCAGCCGCATCGGCTACGAGGCACCCGGTGGTCGCTGGCAGGCCTGGGCGGAGATGCGCAACATCGGCAACCGCCACTACGCGGCCACGGTCACGCCGGGCTACGACGACGCCGGCAAGGATGTCGCGCGCTCGACGCCAGGCGAAGGCCGTGGCGTCTATGCGGGCGTGCGCTGGCGCTTTGACTGATGGCCGCAGGCGGCGCCGGGTCTGACCCGGCGCCGTCGTTCCAGGGTCAGCCGATACGCCAGGCCGGCAGGCGTTCGCTGCGCTTCCAGATGGAAGGCGCGAAACCAATCAACACCAGCGCCGCCAGCCACTTCGGTGAGGTAGTGAGCAGTGTCGAGGTGAGCGAGCCACCGACGGGGGCGGCCATTTCCTGCCACGGGTTGTAGCCCAGGTAGACGACGCTGCCAGCCCACCACAACAACGCCAGGCCGATGCCCACCAGCAACAGAGCCAGCGTGCGGCAGGTCCAGCGCTGCGACGTGCTGCCCCATTCCCGCGACGCTGCGATCAGCAGACCCACCACCAGCAGCGACACTAATGCAACCAGCCCGATATCGACTTTGGGCCCGATGCGTTCATAGCTGCAGGCGCGGCATTGCGCCTCTTCCGTGGCAGTGGCGGCTTCGGCGCCATCGGCCTGCCCGGCTGCGGGCTGCGCCAGCGCTGCAAACGGCATCAGTATCGCCAGCAGCGTCACCATGATCCAACGAAACAACGTCCTGTTCCTGCGTGCAGCGACATCCATGCGCTTGTCCTTGTCAGGGTTGGTTGAAGCCGGGCCACGTTCCGAGGCCCCCGGCGGATAATAGCGCAGAGTCGGGCAGGATCGAAAACTGCGCGTGCCTCTACGGCTTGGGGAGTACCAGGGGCGGACGGGCGCTGGCCGATCGCCGGCCTGGTATGGGCCATGACGCGCTACGGCATGCGATTGGCAACTTCAGCGGGCTGGCGCCGGAATGCCCGGCTGCTTCACGCCGGCCGCGCCTTGGTCACCGCCTCGATGCGATGGCCCTCGGGGTCGACCACGAACGCCGCATAGTAGGAGTCACCGTAATCGGGGCGCAGTCCGGGCGCACCGTTGTCAGTGCCACCGTTGGCCATGGCTGCTGCGTGGAACGCATCCACGGCCGCTGCGGACACCGCAGCGAACGCCACGTGGAAACCGGGGCCCGGCGCTGCTGCGTCATCACGCAGCTTCAGGCACAACGCGTCCTCATCTTCGACCACCCCGTAGCCGATCGCGGTCTCGTCCTCGAAAACCCGGCGAAACCCCAGTGTGGCGAGTGCGGCATCGTAAAAGCGGCCTGCGGCGTCGAGGTCACGGACGCCGAGGGAAAGGTGGTGCAACATGCAGACATCCTTGCCGGGCACGCAGTCGTGCGTTCGGGTGCATTCTAGCGCTCAGGTGGCGCGGCGGCCTTCAGCAACTGCGCTGCGACCTGGTCGAACGGGGCGATGTCCTGCAGTGCGCGGCACATCGCCACGGCGCCTTCCACGCTGGCGATCACCAGGCTGGCCAACCCATCCGCCACAGCAGGTTGGTGGCCGTCGGCAATGAAGGCTGCGGCCAGATGCCCCTGCCAACGTGCGAACACTTCAGCAGCTGCTGCACGGGGCTGGCTCGGCACTGCCTCCACCGGCTCCTCCACGGCAGCGGCCAGTACCGGACAGCCCGCCCGGAACCCGGAGCGCAGCAGGCGCTCGCGCCACATCGCCAGGAACTGCTGCAGGCCCTGCACGGCTCCGCCTTTCAACAGTTCAACGAGAAGCGCCTCCACCTTGTCGCCAGCCATGTAGGTGGCGCGCGCCAGAAGCTCCTGCTTGCCGCCAGGAAAATGGTGGTAGGTGGAGCCCAACGGCGCCTCGGCCAGCTTGGTCACCTCACGGATGCTGGTGGCATTGAGGCCTACCCGCGCCAGCATCAGTGCTGCGGCATCAATCACCCGTTGCGGGGCATCAGAGGGTCGTGGACTCACGGCGATCGCCTTGCTAAGACAGTCGTCATAGATTAGCGTACCGGCCGTTCTATAACAGTCGTCATAGCCATGAATCTCTGGTTCCGCCTGCTCCATCTACTGCTTTGCAGCCTGTTCCGGCCCAAGCTGGAGGCCCCGTTCGGGGTCTCACGGCTGCAGTTCCGGGTACTGCCCAACGACCTGGACAGCAACCTGCACATGACCAACGGCCGCTACTGGAACATCTTCGATCTGGGCCGGCTGGACCTGATCCTGCGCATGGGCCTGGGGCGGGTGGCGCTGCGCGAGAAGTGGGCGCCGATTGTTGGTGCCGGCACCATCCAGTTCCGCCGCGAACTCAAGCCGTTCCAGCGCTTTACCCTGGAAACGCGCCTGGTGGGCTGGGTCGGCTCGCGCGGCATCATGGAGCAGCGCGTGCTGATCGGGCCCGAGCAGAAGATCGCCACACGTGCGCTGCTGGTCACCGGCATCTACGACCGTCGCGCGCGCCAGTTCCTGGGCATGCCGAAGATGATGGAAGCCATCGGCGTGGTCGCCCCACCGTCGCCGTCGCTCAGTGCAGCCGCCGAGGCGCTGCTGGCGGCCGATGCGGCGTTGAAGCAGGACGATGCCTGAGGCACAGATGGGGGCGACCTGCATGGGGCGCTTTCCGCCGCGCCGCAGTAGGCTGATGCCCCAGTACAGGGCGGTAGATCCGCTGCTGATCAGTTTCGATACGTGGTGGTCGACAAGCCTGCCTGCCGCTGCGACCTCTGCTGCAGCGCGCGCTTGACTGCCGCTTCGGCCAGCGGCGCCATCACCGCATAGCCCTTCGCCGTAGGATGCACGCCATCCTCGGCCAGCTGCGGATCGAGCCCTCCGGCGGCATTGGCCATCGGCGTGTGGTAGTCCAGATAGACCAGCTGCTGTGCATCGGCATGGCGCTTCAACGCCGTGTTCAGCGCACGCACCTTGGGCGCAGGCGCGATCCCGGGCATCCATGGGTAATCGCTGACTGGCAGCACCGATGCCAGCACCACGGCGATGCCATGTGCACGCGCCAGGTCCACCATCGCGTGCAGGTTGTCTTCGATCATCGCCTGCGTGGATGGACCGGTGTTGCCTGCAATATCGTTGGTACCGGCCAGGATCACCACCACCTGTGGCTTCAGCGCCAGCACGTCTTGCGGGAAGCGCACCAGCATCTGTGCCGTGGTCTGGCCGCTGATACCGCGGTTGAGCCAGCCCTTGCCGGGGAAGAAAGCCGCGCTGCCTTCCCTGCCCCAGCCTTCGGTGATGGAGTCGCCGAAGAAGACCACGCGTGGCTGGCCCGGCGCCGCCGCGGGCAGTCGCGCGTTGGCATCACGATAGTGCTGCAGCTGCGGCCAATCAGCCAGGCGCTGCTGCATGAAACGAATCTCATCAGGGCGCAGCTGCTCTACGGGCTTGAGCAACATCGGATTGACCGCGCCCGTTTCAGCAGCCGCGGTCGGAACGGTCAAGCCAATGCTGAAGGCGATGGCCAACGTTCCGGCAAGCACTACAGGAATACGCATGGAGACTCTCCCGGTTCACGGTGGCAGTCTAGCGCCCCGGCCTGCAATCAGCGTGCTGCCGCGCGCGCTGCCACGCCGGTCACCTTGGCCGGCATCCACATGCCGGGCGTCCAGCCACTGGCAGCCAGGATCGCCTTGGGGTTGTCCTGCTGGATCAGCGCGCGCACCGCGTCACGCTTGTCCTTGGCCTGCAGGTAGTAGGCTTTGGCGATGCGGTAGCCCACCCAGTAGCCCAGGTCATAGGGCTCCTGCGAGCCCGGCTTGTAGTTGTACAGCCACGGCGACAGATCGGTGCTGTCCAGATCCAGCGCGAAGGCGCTTTCGATATGCACTTCCCGGCCACGGGTCCAGGCCGCGTGACGCCCATTGCCGACGTTGCCGGAAATCAGCTCGGCGATGAACTCGGCGATGCCTTCGCCCAACGACACGCGCAGCACCGTGGCATGCGGATCGCCCGGCTCGAAGTCGGTCAGGCCGGTCTGCTGGATGTGCACGTATTCGTGTGCGATCACATGCACGAAGCGGTCCTGCACATTGGGATTCATGAAATCGGCTGCGCACAGCGCTTCCAGGCCGATGATCACCCCGCTTTTCGAGGTCAGCCCGACCGGACGGCCACGGCCCACCGCGATGGTCACCGGCGGAAACGCGGCCTGTGGGTAGATCGCCTGCAGGTTGGAAAACACCTGCGTCAGGCGTTGCTTCACCGCTGGCAGTTCGGCCAGGCAGCTTCGTCCCTGCGCATACAGTTCCGGCTGCTTGGCGATGGACTCGGCAATGCGCTCGGGGGTGACCCGGCGCACCTTCGCCAGTTCGGCCAGGCCCGCCGAACCCTCGGCCAGGTATCCACGCAGCTGCGCAACGCTGGGCTTGCCGCCAGCGCTGTCATAAAGTGCATAGAAACGGCTGACATCCTCGGTGAGGATCTGCGGCCCTGCCGGTACCGCTGCGGTGGCCACGCCTACCGCCCCGGCACAGGCCAGGGCCAACAGGCCGCGCAGGATCATGAACATCGCTCCGTCCTTGGTGGAGTGCATGCGAAGCGCGCAATCTATCACTCCGCCCGGCCCACTGCAGCAGGCGGATGCGGGCGCACCGGCGCTGTGCCAGACTCGCTTCGGCACCTGCCATGGAAGATGGAGCACCGCACGATGATGATCGTTCCCGCGTACTGGGCCGAAGCCCGCCTGCAGGCCCGTTTCCGTGGCCGGCCGGTGGTGGTGCGCCGCTTCGGCTGGTCCGACGAAGGCCCTGCAGAGGCGCAGGTGCACGCCGACCGCCGCGCCAACGAAGCCCTCAATGCCATCCTCGCCGGGCAGGCGCTGCCGCGCCGCGAAGTGCGCAGCAACTACGGCGTGGAGGGCGTGCCGATCCGCGAGCAGATCGTGCAGCGCGACGGCGACGTCATCATCACCCGCAACAGCTATGGCGCACTGTGCCTCAACAGCCCGGACGTGCTGTTCGCCGACATCGACCATGCGCAGCCGCCAGCCGGCTGCGTGATGCCGGCCATTGTTGCGGCGGTCGTGCTGCTTGCCGGCGCCGTCACTGGCACGCTGCTGTGGCACTGGCTGGTGGGGCTGGTGCTGGGCGTGGCGGCGGTAGTTCTGGTCAATGCCGCATTGCTGTTGCGCCGCAGGCAGCGCCTGGCCGCCGCCGGGGGTGCCGAAGGGCTTGCGCTGCGGCGCGTGGAAGTCTTCAGCGAACAACACCCCGACTGGCATCTGCGCGCTTACCGCACGCCTGCGGGACTGCGCGTGCTGGCGATGCATGCCACCTTCTCGCCCGAGGACGAGCAGCTGCAGGCGTTCTTCAAGGCACTGGGCACCGACACCTTGTACGCGCGCATGTGCCGACTGCAGCACTGCTTCCGTGCGCGGCTGACACCGAAGCCGTGGCGCGTCGGCCTGCGTTATCGCATCCGCCCGCCGGTGGCCGCGTGGTCCGCCGAACAGGCCAACAACCCGGACCGTCTGGCCTGGATCGCCGAATACGAAAAGAAGAGCGCCGGCTTCGCGGCCTGCGCTTATCTACGCAGTTTCGGCGATACCACCCGGGTGCATGCCAAGGCAGAACATGTGCGCGACCTGCATGACCGGCTGTCGCGCGCGCAGGACCGCCTACCGCTGGCGTGAGGGCGGGTACTCAGTCCGCGCTCTGCACGAACGGCTGCCCTGCCAGGGTAGTGCCCAGCCGCACCGCGATCTGTTGACCGTCCTTTTCGAAGGTCGTCGCACATTGCTTTCCATCCTTCTGGCATCCGACCTCCGGAAAGCCCTCCAGCGATTCCGGCGCGCCCTGCACCGGCTTCACCTGCCATCCCGCAGCATCCAGCAGGCGCTTGGCCTTGGCGTAAGGCATGCCGGCGATGATCCCCAGCTGCGCCAGCTCGGTGGGCAGGGCTTGGGCGTGTATCGCAGACGCCTGCGCCACCATCAGTAATGCAGCAAGAACCACAACCTTCATCGGTGCGCCCTACAACGTACGCTGGAACTACAGGGTAGCCCAGTGGCGGCCGCTGTCGGTGCCCGGCTCACCCATTGTTACCCAATCCGGGCAGGCTGTTACCTGATGTTACCGTTCGGCCAATGCCCCGCCGGGCGAAGCTCATCGACCCAACCCGCCCGCAACGGCCCTGTTGCCGAAGCCGTTGCGTGCATGCCACCTCATGCGCAGGCCGGATCAGCCCGGCACAAGCGTGGCGCGCGCCTCCTGACGGTGCAGTGCACCCGCCCACAGGGATGGGTCCACATCGGCCAGCTGCACAGGTGCATCGCCAACAAGCCCGGTGGCAGCACCTGCCCGGAACGCGCCCATAGCCCCTACCAGATGCTGCAACTCGGCCTCCAGCGACATTCCCTCCGGCGCAGACGCGGCGTCAGACGTCATGCTGGTGCGCAGTGCCGTCATCGGTGTCAACTGATTGGCAATCTGATCGGCGGTGATGGCGTAGCCGCCATCGCCAGGCTGCACGAAAGCGATGGCGTACTGTCCACCCTGGAAATGACGAAGCACACGCATCTGCTGCCCTGCGCTGCCATCCACCCTGACGATCAGATCATCGCCGTCACGGTGATAACTCAGGCGGCTGCGATCAATGCCATCGAAGTACAACCAGTCGGTACCGCCACCGGTGTTGTCCACCGTATCGGCGCCCGACCCGGCGCGGTAGAAATACGTGTCGTTGCCCACGCCGCCGATGAGCATGTCATCGCCATCCTCGCCTACCAGCTGGTCATCGCCGGCGCCACCGATCAGGATGTCCTTGCCGGATCCGCTGAAGCTGCCGTTGCCACCGGACAGGTAATCATTGCCATCGCCACCTTCCAGCTTGTCATCGCCCCCCATGCCGAACAACTTGTCGTCGCCGGCAAGGCCCTTGATCAGGTCACGCCCGCTGGTACCGACCAACTGCTCGGCGTTCGCCGTACCGTTGATCTTGGACGGGTAGTCGGCATCGTTTCCGGTGCCCGGGGTACCTCCTCCATCACCGCCGCCGTTACTGACCAGCGCATTGATGGCCGCTGTGTTGAGCGCATTGCCGGTGGCAGCCTGCAGATAGTCGAGCGCCCAGTCACCGCCCAGGAAGTGATTGGTCACCGTAACACGCTGGTTGGCATTTCCGTTCACAACGATCACCAGATTGTCACCTTCGCGGGTGAAACCAAGCTGGCTGGTGGTGATGCCGTTCTGGAAGAACAACCAGTCGACGCCGCCCCCCGTGTTGTCGATCACATCGTTTCCGCCGCCATGGATGTACTGGTCATCCCCGCTGCCGCCCACAAGCACGTTCTTGCCGTCCTGGCCGCGCAGGGTATCGTTGCCTGCCCCTCCCTCAAGCCGGTCATTGCCGGAGCCCGCAGCACTGCCATTGCCGCCTGCAAGCTGATCGTTGCCATCGCCTCCGCGCAGCGTGTCGTCGCCTGCCATGCCGAACAGCGTGTCATCGCCCCCCAATCCCTCTATCAGGTCCTTGCCGGCGGTGCCTACTAGCTGTTCTCCCGCTGACGTACCGGTGACGGTGCTGTCGAACCCGCCTCCACTGCCACCATTCACCAGCTGGTTGATCTGCGCCGCGCTGAGTGAACTGCCTCCTTCAGGCTGGACCTGATCGATGGCCCAGTCCCCGCCGAGGAAGTGATTGCGCACGCGGACCGCCGGCGTGGCCGCCTGATCGATCCGGATCAACAGGTCATCGCCGTCGCGGGAGAAGCTCAGCCGCTCCCGGGTGACGCCGTTCTGGAAGAACACCGTATCGTTGCCGCCACCGGTGTTGTCGACCACATCGCTGCCCGAGTTCGCGTCGACCAGATAGGCGTCGTTGCCAGCGCCGCCCAGCAGGGTATCGTTGCCCGCCCCACCACTGAGCGTGTCGTTGCCGCCCCCTCCGTTGAGCGTGTTGCTACCGCTGTTGCCCGCCAGGTAGTTGCCCAGCGCGTTGCCGGTCCCGTTGATGTCGGCACTTCCGGTCAGGAACAGGTTTTCCAGATCCGCTGACAGCGTGTAGGAAGCCGAAGACTGCACCTGGTCCGTGCCACCGCCGGCCAGCTCGATGATCGTGTCCGCCGTGTTGTCCACGATGTAGATGTCATTGCCTGCCCCACCGCTCATCTGATCGGCACCGCTGCCGCCATCAAGATAGTCCGCACCATTGTCACCGCGCAGGACATCGTCACCGCTGCCGCCCCACAGCTGGTCATCGCCGTCACCGCCGACAAGGGTGTCGTTGCCGTCCATGCCGCTCAGCTTGTTGGCCGCAGTGTTGCCAGTGATGACATTGTCCAGCGCATTGCCGTTGCCGGACACGATGCCGTTGGCCAGGATCAGGTTCTCGACGTTGTCGGCCAGGATCAGGTTGGTCTCGAAACGGCGCTCGATGGTATCCACGCCACTGTCTTCGTCCTCGAACACGCGATCCTGGGCCGATTCGATGATGTACAGATCATCGCCCAGGCCACCGTACAGACGATCAGCACCGACGCCACCCTCGAGCCGATTGTTGCCATCATTGCCGTACAGCTCGTTGTCCAGGCTGTTGCCAACCCCGCTCAGGTTGCCGGAGCCGGTCAGCACCAGGTTCTCCAGATGGTCGCCGAGCTGCCAGTCCAGCGCCGACTCCACGGTATCGATGCCTTCACCCGCCACCTCGATGACAACGTCGCCGGCACTGTCGACCACGTAGGTATCATCGCCGCCACCACCGACAAGGCGATCTTCGCCGGCCTGGCCATCCAGCCGGTTGTCGCCCTGGTTGCCGATCAACGTGTTGTTGCCCTGGTTGCCAGTCCCTTCATACGCACCGTCCAGCAGCTCGAGCCGCTCGACATTCTCGCCCAGCACGTAGCGATGACTGCCACTGCGGACAGTGTCGTCGCCGCCGCCGGCCAGTTCGATTACCTGCTGGCTCGGGTCGCTCACCACATAGATGTCGTCGCCCTCGCCGCCATACAGGCGATCATCGGCACCTGCACCATTCAATACATCATTGCCCGCTCCGCCATGCAGATCGTCACGGAACTGGGTGCCGGTAAGCACATCCCCGCCGTCGGTACCCCGCAGCACGTTGCGTACATTCAGCGTCAGCCAGGCCGTGGTGCGCTGCCCCCAGCTGTCGGCGGCGATGATCTGCAGCGAAAGATCCGCACCGCCATTGGGCGGCGTGCCCGTCAGCTGGCCGGTGAGCGGGTCGATGACCAGCCAGGCCGGCGCGTTCGCACTCAGTGAATAGGTCAGCGTGTCCTGCGCCTCATCCTGGAACATGCCCGAGGGAATCTGCGCCGAGAAGGCCGCCTCACCGATGGCCTCGAACTCGACGAACGGGATCAGCGTGACCGGAGGCTTGTTGGTGTAGGGCAGCTGGTGCAGATCGCCGCGACGTACGGTGCCATCGGCGAACAGGAAGTGGTCGATCACCCCACGCACCACCAGACTGCCACCCTCCTCATACCAGTAGCTGCTGACCAAAAGCTGGTCATTCGGATCGCTGCCAACCTGCACGATCAGGTCCAGCCCACTGCGGCTGAAGGTGACGTCGTCCGGGTCGATGCCTGCACCAAACACCACACGGTCGCGCCCGGCACCCGGCCGCGAATCCACCGTATCGCGGCCATCGCCGATTCCGTAGTGGAAATCGTCGTCGCCATAACCGCCCCTGAGCAGGTCATCGCCGGTGCCGCCATGCAGGTCCGCTCCACCCTGGCCTGCGATCAGCTGGTCATTGCCTTCTTCACCGTAGAGATAGTCCCGGCTGGCCTTGTAGACCGTGTTCGGCTCGCGATCGCCGCCTTTGAGGGTATCGTTGCCTCCGCCGCCGCGGATCTCGTTGCTGAATCCGTTTCCGGTCAGGACATTGTCGCCGGCATCGCCGCGCAGATTCGCATGGAATGCGCCACCGTTGATGGTGCCCTCGCCGCGTCCGTCAGGCACCAGGTTGTTGCCCAGCTCCAGGTTTTCGACGTTTGCGAAGTGGGCGACGTCGAACCACTGGTTCTGCGGTGCGCCTTCCTCGAGGGCGTCGATTACCACGGTATCGTTGCCTTCCCCGGCCAGCTCCACCACCGTGTCGTTGGCACTGATGATGTAGCGATCATCTCCCATCCCACCGTACAGGTGGTTGGCGCCTGTCGACGTGCGGCCGTTGAGCGTGTTGTCGCCGGCATTACCCCAGCCCGACCAATCGCCGCTTCCGACCAGCTCCAGGTTCTCGATGTTGACCAGGTTGGCGATCGAGTAGGACAGGCTGGCACGTACCGTATCAATGGAGAAGCGGTTGTCCCAGCCCCAGTCACCCTCGATGATCACATCGCCGAGGCTGTCGACCACATAGGTTTCGTTGGCCTGGGTTCCGATCAGCGTGTCATTGCCGGCACCGCCGTCAAGCAGGTAGTAACGTCCACTATGGGTGCCCAGGTAGGACGGCTTGCCAAACTGGATGATGTTGTCCAGGTCATTGCCGACCAGAGCGCGGGGAATGTGCACGATCCAGCCGGGATAGGACGGATTCTGCCAATACCAGGTGCTGCTGTTGAACACGCCCACCAGGTTCTCGACATTGGCCGTCAGGGTGTACGAGAAGGACTCGGCAAAGACGGTGTCCACGCCTTCGCCTTCCAGTTCGATGACCGTGTCCGGGGACGAGCCGTACTGGTAGCCGGTGCTGATGTAGTAGCGATCATTGCCTGCGCCACCCCGGAGGATGTCCGGGCTGCCATCACTGAATTCATTCGCATACAGCATGTCGTCGCCGGCGCCGCCATCAAGCAGGTCCGCTCCGCCATCGCCGTAGATCACATCGTTGCCGTCGCCACCGAACAGCTGATCGTCGCCTTCGCCGCCGAAGATTCGATCGTTGCCCCCCTGGCCATGGACGATATCGTTGCCGGCACCCGCACGCAGGTTGTTGCCTTCATCGGTCGCCGTGTACGTATCATCACCGTCGGTACCGTTCCAGCTGCGCGTCGTCTCGACGAAGTCCTCGGCGCTCAGCCACGTGCCATCGTCGAACTCGATGATGTGACTGCGATTGCTCCCGGCAAGGAATCCATCCAGGCTCAGCGATTGGAACCCCGCGCCGGTGAAGAAGGCGAGCATCAGGTCATCGCCGGAGATCTGGATGTTATTGATCATCGCCCGAGTCAGACCAGGACCGATTCGGATGATGTCCGTGCCCGCCTCGGCGCTGCCCAGATTGATGATGCGGTCGTAGCCATGACCGAAGTCGTAGTGATAGATGTCGTTGCCGGCGCCGCCGTCGAGCACGTCATGGCCAAAACCACCGATCAGTAGGTCATCGCCGCCGCCGCCGAACAGCCGGTCGTTGCCCTCCAGGCCCATCAGTGTATCGTTGCCGTCGGCACCGTACAGACTGTCATCGCCGCTGGTGCCCAACATGCTGTCATCACCGCCGGTACCGAAGACAAGCGACGGCAGCTCCAGTTGTTCCTCCAGGCGTCCGCGATCGGTGACGTCGATGCCGCCCACCGCGATCCCGCCCGCTCCGTTGGATGCAAAGTAGTTGTGCACCACCACCATATCTGCACCGTTGATGTGGCGAATGATCAGATCTAGCCCGTAAGCCTCGTAGTGCAGATCGGCCTGGTTGATGCTTGAACCGAAGGTGACGCGATCAAAACCCGGATTGCCCTCCTGCAGGTAGACATGATCGATACCAAACCCCGCTTCGAAGTGGTACTGGTTGTTACCGGTACCACCGTAGAGCACGTCATTGCCGGTGCCGCCGTCCAGGATGTCGTCGCCGGCGCCGCCGGACAGCAGGTCATTGCCTGTGCCACCGCGTAGCGTATCGTTGCCACCCGGGCCATTGTCTTCATCACCGTACAACCTGTCATCGCCGGCGCCGCCATTGAGCTCGTCGTGCCCGCCCTGCCCGAACAGCACGTCGTTGCCGGCACCGCCGTCGAGATAGTCATTGCCAGCCGCTCCGGAACTGCCGGCGCCGCCATCACCGGCCAGGACGTCGTCACCGTCACCGCCATACAGACTGTCGTTGCCATCCTCACCAAACAGACGGTCAGCGCCGTTGCCACCGTTCAGGGAATCATTGCCGGCGCCACCCTGCAGCTCGTCGTCGCCACCGCCGCCGTCGAGCGTGTCGCGCCCATCGCCGCCCATCAATATGTCGTTGCCCGCACCGCCGGCAAGCACGTCGTCCCCCGCTTCACCGCGCAGGGTGTCGGCGCCCTCGCCACCGGACAGTGTGTCCTTGCCAGATCCACCCCACAGTTCGTCGTCGCCCTGGCCACCTATGAGCGTGTCATCGCCTTCGCCGCCGATGAGCACATCCTTGCCGGCGCCACCATCGAGATGATCATTGCCATCGCCACCTTCCAGATGATCGGCGCCCTCGCCGCCCAGCAGAACATCATTGCCATCCTGCCCGAACAGCCGGTCGGCGCCATTGCCGCCGTCGAGGGTGTCGTCACCGTCTTCGCCCTGCAGCTCATCGTCACCGTCTTCGCCCATCAGGCGATCATTGCCGGTACCGCCAACCAGAAGATCGTTGCCAATGCCGCCGGACAGCAGATCATCGCCGGCCTGGCCTGACAGCTGGTCGTTGCCGGCGCCACCCCGCAGGATGTCGTTGCCGCCGCCAACGATTCCGGATTGCGGGTAATAGTCACCCCAGATCAGATCATCACCGTCTCCACCGTCGATCAGGTCATTTCCACCTTCTCCCCACATCTCGTCGTTGCCGGCGCCGCCGTCGATGCTGTCGTTGCCGTCACCGCCGGCCACCTGGTCGTTGCCGGCCCCGGCCAGGATCACATCGTGGCCGCCTTCACCACTGATCGCATCGTCACCATCTCCCCCATCGAGGTAGTCCGCTGCACTGCTGCCACCGAGCTGATCGTTGCCGTCTTCGCCAAACAGGCTCACACCGCTGGTGTAGGTGATGCCGGAGCCGGCCTCCGTGGTGATCCGTCCCTGGCCCAGCGGGATGCCATCCGGCTCGGTGGCGCTGCTGTAGACCAGGGTGTAGGTATCATTGTCCAGGCGCCGGAATCTGAACGTCCAGCCTGGCGCCACCGAGGCGCCACTGAAATCGAACATGCCCGACAGGCCATAGTCGAAGCCGATGGCCAGGCTGCCATCATCGCGGCGTCCCAGCCTCTGCATTGCACTCCAGCTGAAGAAGGCCTCCACGTCCCGCCAGATACCGGATTCGGTAATCGGTACACGTGAATTCGTGCGCACGTCAAAGCCGAAGTTCCACTGAGCGTTGAGGACATCATTGCCCTCTCCGCCATGCGCGATCGTCCCCGATCCCAGGCCGGAGATGAAGTCGTCGCCGACACCGCCGGTGATGGTGTCGGCGCCACCGCGACCGTTGATGATGTCACTACCTTCACCGCCGTCCAGGGTGTCACCACTGCCGAAGGCGGTGCCCCAGATCATGTCGCGGCCGTTGCCACCGGACAGGTTGACCGCTGCGCTGGGCACGCTGTTCACGAAGGGATTGAGGAAGTCGGCCAGCCCGGTGCCTCCTGTGCCTGCCTGGCCCGGCTTGAACTCGGGAAGCGTGATGCCCAGGTGGCCCTGGCTCCAGCCGTCGACCATCACGCTGCCGGTGTCGGTGCCACTGCGGATGATCAGCTTCGAACCGTTGGCGACCGAGTGGCTGACCTTGATCTGGCCATCGGCGCTCTCCCAGGTGGTGGCTGACGTCGCGATGAGTCCGTTGGCCCAAGCGCCGTTGCCGTTGATGATCACGGTACCGTTGCCATCGGTATCAACGATCGTATCCAGATCGCCGGCCAGGCCAGTACCAATGCTGTAGGTGTCAAAACCCAGACCGCCGTGCAACTGGTCGCTGCCGGTACCACCGTCGAGCGTATCGTTTCCCGCGCCACCGAACAGTGCGTCATTGCCGGCGCCGCCGTTCAGGGTATCGTTGCCGGTGCCGCCGTCGATCACATCGTTGCCGGCCAGGCCAGAGAGCACGTCTGCGCCATCCTGGCCGAAGATGACGTCGGCCTCATCGGTACCGTCGATGGCATCACCCTGCAGCGAACCATAGGCGGTCAGTCCGCTCCCTTGCTTGACCGACAGCTTCAGCACCTCGGGCAGGGTGTTGAGGAATTCGCGGATCTGGTCCTTGTTGAACTCCAGGTCCGAGGCATCCAGCGCCAACGCGCCGGTGAAGAACAGGAAGGGATCCAACGGCCGGGCGACCCAGCTGGAACCATCCTCCAGCGTTTCGGTGCTCAGCCGTGCCATCCATGCCGAGTACACATCCGGATTCAAACCCAGACGCCAGAACCATGAACCGGCTCCCAAGGGGTCGTTCTCTGCGTTCTTGACCACCTTCACCAGCAGTTCGATGCCGGCCTTGGTATCCCATGGCAATCGCCCGTTGCTGTTGAGCATCGAGTCCCAGATGGCATCGCGTTCCTGCTCGTCCAGAAGTTTGAACGGCGTGTTCAACGTCCAGGAATCAACCGGTAGATTCAGATCGGTGAACACACGGTTGTGGAAGGTCCATGCTTCGCCAGCGGTGATCTCACGAACAACGTTACCGGCTGCATCCACGATCTGGTCGAGCATGTCCAGGAGGCCTCGGGCCATGCCCGCACGCACTGCCTGGATCTTCGCATCGTCCACGGGAACGCCATGGGCCCTTGCGGTTTCCTCAAGAAACTCCAGTGCAGTCAACCCGGAGAACATGTTGCCCACGGCCACGCCACTGGCCAGCCGGGCATAGCGATGCCCGAAACCAGCGATGAACTGGTACATCTCCTCGATCTTGCCGCTGTCGAGCATCGCCCGCGCCAGTGCACGCTGTTCGGCTGTCATCATTTCAACCACGTTCAATCTCCTTCACGTTCCGGTGTGTAGGGCAATGGGACCTGATGCGTTGCAGATAGGCCTGGACATCGGCCTGGATCTCCTGCCAATGCGGCAACAGGTTCTGACGGTAAACAACGGTGGTGCGTACATTCCGCAGCCCAGGCTGCTCAAGCGAGGCCTCGCACAGGGGCGTCCACTGCGGGGGTGAGTACTGCGGCCCGGTCATGCAGCGGATCAGAACAGTGGGTGCGCGTGCCGGGTCCAGGCTGTCGGTATAGGTGATACGGTTCCAGTTGAAGCTTTGACGCTCCGGCAGCGCCGGTCGGGCCATCTCCAGCCCGAGCGCTGCGTCACGACCGAAATCGAAGGTGACTTCGGCGGGCAGTCGTTGATGGTGAAGGCGATACAGGCCCCAGTCCCGTATCTGCCGCAGCGTGATGTTCTCACCCTCGCCGGCCTGGCTCATTCCGATGTCGATCCAGTTCGAATCGCCGTTCCCCGCCGAATCGCGCCGGTCGTAGTCCTGTCGGGTCTGCGCATTGCGCGGCGCCATCTCCGGCCAACGCAGCTGGATGGAAACGCTGCGCAATGGCACACCGCAGCGTGACGCGGGGTCCGCTCGCGCGTCCCGGTCCTGCTCCCATATCCATACATCCTGTCTGGGCACCTCCAGCGCGACACCACCGATGCGTCCCTGCAGCCGTGTGGCCTCTGGTCCTTTCCTGTCGGACCCGCATCCCCCCAGCACGACCGACAATGACAACCACAGCAGCATGTCGTACCGCAGCCGGCACGCGTTCAACCACCTGCCAGCCACCACAGGATCGGCCTCAGCGTTCACGCAGCGCTTCCTGCGCGTGCTGCTGCAGCGGGCTGAGCAGATAGTCGATGACCCGCCGCCGCCCCGTCTTGATCTCTGCGGACAGGCTCATGCCAGCACTCATCCTCACCTTGACGCCGCCGATGTCCAGCTCGGAACGATCCAGGCGGATCCGTGCCGGAAATACCAGGCCCAGCTGCTCATCCTGTGCCGCATCATGGGACACGCTCACGACGGTTCCGGTGAGGTAGCCATAGCGGGTATAGGGAAAACTGTCGATCTTGATCGTGACCGCCTGGCCCGGCCGCACGAAGCCGATGTCCTTGTTGAGCAGCGTTGCTTCCACTTCCATGCCGTCGCCACTGGGCACTACTACCAGCAGCGGTTGTGCCGGCGTCACCACGCCGCCCACGGTGTGCACGGCCAGCTGCTGCACGGTCCCGTCCACCGGTGCGCGCAATGTCATCTGTCGATTGCGCTGTCCGGTCTTGGCCACTTCCGGCCCCATCTGCCCGATCTGCTCCTGGGCCTTGCGCAGTTCATCAAGGGCCTGTTGCCGGGTGTCGGTGACCAGCACCCGTAGTTCCTCCCGTGCCGCCAGCAGGGCCGAGCGCAGCTCCTGCACCCGATTGCGCTGGGTGGCCAGGTCGCGCTCGGCGGCGATGCGTTCCTGCTCGCGCAACAGATAGTCGTGGCGCCCGACGTAGTTGCCCTCCACCAGGCGTGCATAGTCCGCCGCGCGGGTGCGTGCGATCTGCGCCGAGTCGCTCAACGGCTGGATCAGGCCCTCGGTGGTGTGAAGCTCTGCCTGGCGCTGCTGGATGCCGGCCTGCAGGCCATTGCGCCGGGCCTGGAAAGCCTCGAACTGACTGCGCACGAGCACCTGTTCGTCCGCCAGCCGCTGCGCGGGCAGCCCACTGTCCGATGGCAACTGCGGCAGGTTGCCCGTGTCGAAGGCCCCCAGCAGTGCTTCCAGTCTCAGCGCCGCCAGCCGGGCGTTGGTCAAGGCTTCGCCGGCCTGGGCGAGCTCTGCCCCGGCGCCCGCCCCCTCCAGCTCGATCAGCAGCTCACCTGCTTTCACCGTCTGCCCGTCGCGCACCAAGATGCGACGGACCACAGCAGTCTCGGCCGGCTGCACCACCTTGGTACGCGAGTTGACGACGGTCTTGCCCGGCGCCACCGCCACGATGTCCAGCTGGCCGATGCATGCCCACAGCAGTGCAATACAGAACAATGCAATGATGATCCGCATGCTCCAGCGTGACGTTGGCGAGACGGGCGTCTCGATCAGCTCCAGGTGGGCGGGCAGGAAGTCGCGCTCATCGGCCGTTCGCTGCGGCGACTCCATCTGCGCACGTGCCTTCCACGCCGCACTCGCCACCCGCACGTATCGACCCAGAAAATCGCCTGCGGCCTGTATTCGATGCTTCATGCGGCCCCCGCCTGCAGTCGCTGCAGGTGGGCATAGAAGCCATCAGGCAGGCGCATCAGTTCCTCATGTGCACCGGCCTCGACGATCCGCCCCTTCTCCACCACCACGATGCGGTTCGCATGGCGCACCGTGGACAGCCTGTGGGCGATGATCAGCACCGTGCGGCCCTTGCATATCGCGCGCATGTTGGACATCACGGCGTGCTCGGACTCGTAATCCAACGCACTGGTTGCCTCGTCGAAGATCAGGATGCGCGGATCGGTGATCAGCGCCCGGGCGATGGCGATGCGCTGGCGTTGGCCACCGGAAAGCCCGGCACCGTGTTCACCGACCTTGGTATCGTAGCCCTCGTGCAGCTCGACGATGAACTCATGCGCGCCGGCCAGCGTAGCGGCCTGGATCACCCGTTCCAGCGGCATGCCAGGTTCGCCCAATGCAATGTTCTCGCGCACAGAGCGGTTGAACAGGAAATTCTCCTGCAGGACCACGCCGAGTTGTCGACGCAACCATGCCGGATCGGCCAGCGCCAGATCATGTCCATCGATCAGCACCCTGCCCTGTTCCGGCGAATACAAGCGCTGCACCAGCTTGGTCAGCGTGCTCTTGCCCGAGCCTGAGCGCCCGACGATGCCAACCACTTCGCCAGGCCGGACATCCAGTTCGATATCAGTAAGCACGGCCGCAGCGTCTGGACGATAGCGGAACCCGACGCGTTCGAACGTGATCCGGCCCTGGATCGGAGGCAATGCCATCCGGCTTCCCGGCAGCTCAGTGCGCGTATTGAGGATATCGCCCAGTCGTTCAACGGAGATTCCGACCTGCTGGAAGTCCTGCCAAAGCTGTGCCAGGCGGATGATCGGCGCCGCCACTTGGCCGGACAGCATGTTGAAGGCAATCAACTGACCCAGGCTCAACTTGCCATCGATGACCAGCTTCGCCCCCCAGAACAGGATCGCAACGGCCACCAGCTTCTGCACAAGCTGCACACTCTGCTGGCCGAGCGTGGCGATGCGGGTGACGTTGAAGCCTGCGCTGACGTATCCCGCCAATTGGCTGTCCCACGTGCGGGTCACCCTCGGGTCCACCGCCATGGCCTTGACCGTTCCGATGCCGCTGACGGTCTCCACCAGAAACGCCTGGTTGTCGGCGCCACGCTGGAACTTGTCATTCAGGCGCCTGCGAAGTACAGGCGTCACCAACGCCGAAATCAGCGCATACAGCGGAAGCGAAAGCGCCACGATCAGGGTCAGCCATCTGCTGTAGTGGAACATCACGGCAAGAAAGACAACCGTGAAGAACAGGTCCAGCACCGAGGTCAACGCCTGCCCGGTGAGGAAACTGCGGATGTTCTCCAGTTCCCGCACGCGGGCGATGGTGTCACCCACGCGGCGCGACTCGAAGTACGCCAACGGAAGCGCAAGCACATGCCGAAACAGGCGCGCGCCGAGTTCGACATCGATTTTGCTGCTGGTGTGTGAGAAGACGTACGTACGCAGGCCTGACAGCACAACGTCGAACACCGCCATCGAAACCAGGCCGACGGCAATCACATCCAGCGTGGTGAGCCCTCGGTGCACCAGCACCTTGTCCATCACCACTTGGTAGAACAGCGGTGTTACCAGGGCAAACATCTGGATGAAGAACGAGACGATCAGTACTTCGACCAGTAAGCGCCGGTACTTGATGACCGCCGGGATGAACCAGCTGAAATCGAATCTTGCCAGTTCGCCCAGCACCGACGCACGCGAGGTCACTTGCAGCAGGCGTCCTACATAGCGCTGCCCCAGTTCGTCCAGCGTGAGCGTTCTCGGCCGCTTTTCGGCCAGGTCGTGGATGAGCACCTGATCGCGGTCGATCCGCGCAATGATGAAAGGGTGCGGGCCCGCCAACGCCAGCGCCGGCAGTGTGACCCTGGAAAGACGCCGCTGCGGCGTCGCTGAGATCCGGGCTTTGAGGCCCAAGCGGCGGGCGGCCAGCAGCAGGGTCGTCTCGTCAAATGCTTCGCCGTTGCGTCCATGCGCATGCGCCAGCTGCTCCGCATCCGCAGCGATGCCGTGGAACTGCGCAAGCAGCACCAGCCCCCGCAATGCCAGATCTGGCTGGGCGTGAACCACGCGCTCGCGCGCGACGCCCTGACTGGCTACCGTCCCCTGGTGCATGTCATCCCTGAATGCGTTTTCCCCGGCCCGATCATCGGATGGGCCTCCCGCGGATGTCAATACCGCGTGATACCCGCCCGATCGACGCTCCCTCTCCGCCGGTT
Organism: Stenotrophomonas sp. Sm10; assembly: GCF_030985515.1. Lineage (NCBI taxonomy): Bacteria > Pseudomonadati > Pseudomonadota > Gammaproteobacteria > Lysobacterales > Lysobacteraceae > Stenotrophomonas > Stenotrophomonas sp. Sm10. Next base: position 11,706 of record NZ_JAPTFO010000052.1, on the reverse strand, counting down.
ACTCCCCATCCCTGCCACGCAGCAGCCAGCAGCAGGGCCGCCCCGGGGCGGCCCTGCTGCATCTCACTTGGCGTTCTTCACGTAGGTGTCAAACCAGTTCAACATTTCCGCCACCAGCTGCTCGTTCGATTCCAATGCGGTGTACCAGTGCGGTTCGTTCGGCAGCATCACCAGGCGGGTGGTACCACCGTTGCCACGGATCGCCTGGTACAGCTTGCGCGACTGGAACGGCTCGGTGCCCGGGTTGGCGTCGTCCTCGCCGTGGACCAGCAGCAGCGGCAGCTTGATCTTGTCGGCATAGAAGAACGGCGAGGCCTTCAGGTACACGTCCTGCGCCTGCCAGACCGAGCGGCGTTCGTTCTGGAAGCCGAACGGGGTGAAGGTCTTGTTGTACGAACCGCTGGTCGCCACACCGGCCTTGAACAGCTTGGTGTGCGCGATCAGGTTGGCGGTCATCAGGCCGCCGTGGCTGTGACCAGTCACGCCGATGCGGTTGCGGTCGACCACGCCCATGTCCACGGCCTTGTCCACCGCCGCCTTGGCGTCGGCTTCCAGCTGCTCCAGGTAGGTGTCGTAGGCGTTCTTCGGGTCACCCACGATCGGGAACGAGGCGTTGTCGATGATCGCGTAGCCGGCCAGCAGCATCAGGCGGTACGGCTGCAGGCGGGTGAAGGTCTGCTGCGAACCGGACACCTGGCCGGCCTGCGCGGCGTTGGCGAAGTCGGCCGGGTACGCATACAGGATCGCCGGCACGCGCTGGCCCTCCTTGTAGCCCGGCGGCGTGTACAGGGTGAACGACAGGTCCACGCCGTCGGCGCGCTTGTAGGTCACCAGCTGCTTCTTGATCTGGCGCACTTCCGGGGTCGGGTCGACCAGCTTGGTCAGCGCGGTCGTGGTGGACGCGAACTGCGCCTCGCCGGCCTTCGCGTCGGCCACCGCCTCACCCTGCTGGCGGATGAAGGCATTCGGCGGATCGATCACCGACTGGTGCCAGGTCAGGTAGCGCCCCGGCGTGTTGCTGAAACCGAGGAACTGCTCGTAGGCATCGGCGCTGCTGCGGAACAGGCGCTCGCTTTTCAGCGTGCCCAGGTCGAGGCGGTCCAGGAACGGACGGTCGCCCTGCGGCGAGGCGCCACGGCCGCTCAGGAACACGTGATTACCCTCCTGGCGCACGACCTGTGCGCCGTTCGGCAGGCGGGTAAAGACCAGGTTGCCGGGGTTGCCGTACAGCTCATCGCTGGACATGTCCCACAGCAGGCGGCCTTCCTTCTTCGGCTGGTCCACATCGACGATGCGGGTCTGCATCCAGTGGCGGTTCTCGTCGTTCTCGAACTGGAACGCCACGGCCGGATCGGCAGTCCATGCGAAGCCCTCAAATCGCTGCGCGGTACGGGTGATTTCGGTCGGCTTGCCGTTGAACGGCGCCTTCAGCATCAGCACGCGATCGCGATGCGGCACGCTCACCTTCCAGTCGCCCTTGTCCAGCGCTTCGGCATAGACCAGGGTGGCCGGATCGGTGGCACGCCAGTCGAAACCGCGCGGACCTTCCGGTACGCCGTGCACCGGCACGCGGTCGGCCAACGGCAGGCTGGCGATCGGCGTGGACTTGCCGCTGGCGATGTCCAGCACGGCCACGTCGTTGGCGAAGCGCTGGTAGGTCACCGCATGCGAATACGGTGCCTTGATCGATTCGGTCAGCACGTGCACGCCATCGGGCGCGGCGCTGACTTCATTGAACAGCGCCGGTTGCCCGACCGGGCGCACGCGGTTGGCGACGGTATCGACCACGGCCAGCTGCGAGGCGCCGTAATAAGCGAACAGCTTCTCGTCATGGACGCTGGTCAGCGTGTCGCGGGCTTCGTAGGTGCTGCTTTCGCCGCTGCTGCCCAGCGACTCCTGCGCGTCCGGACCGGTCGGCACGCCGCCATTGGACGGCGCCGGGCCCTGGTTGGCCGGCACCAGCTTCACCAGCAGGTTCTGGCTGCCGCCCAGCCACTGCACGGTATAGCCGAAAATCGGGTTCAGCTGCACGTTCGGCACCTGCTTCACCTGGCCGGTGGCCGCATCGCCCACCCACAGCTGCACGCTGGTATCGACCGCATTCTGGAAGGCGAAGTGGCTGCCATCGGCCGACCACAACGCGCCGGTGGCGCAGCCCTGCGGCAGGTTGACCTTGGTCTCCTTGCCGCTGCCGATGTCGACCAGGGTGAAGTCGGCCACGCAGGCCGGAATGCCGTAGCCACCGGGGGTGTCATGGCGACTGCGGTTCTTCGGCTCCAGGCGCACGCCGGCCAGCTTCAGGTAAGGCTGGGCGACGCGGCTGATTGACGGGTAGGTCTGCGCGGTGGTCAGCAGCAGGCGCTGGCCGCCCGGGGCCACGTTCGGCGCCGGCGGCGGCGGTGCCTTCAGCACCTTGAGCAGGTGTTCCGGCGGCTTGGCGTAGTCGGCAAGCGCCGGGCCAGCGGCCAGCAGGCCGACGGTGGCAACGGCAACGGCCGCCGCCAGAGAGGTTCGACGGATCAGCATCCTTATCCCCTGGGTGTGAATGGGTACCCGGAATCGGGCATGAACCCGAATCTAGCACCGCAGGGGTTGTCGTGAATGGGCCGGAAGGGCTAGTGGCCGGATGGGGCAAAGTGAGCCACGCCCGGTCAGGCCGGAAACGGTCCGGCACCTGCCAGGCGTGGCCTGTCATCACTGCTGCGCGTGCAGGTCCCAGGTGGCCAGGTAGTCCGGGTCGACCACGATCATGCCGCTGTTCCGCATCCGGTACTCACCGGGCTCGGCTCGCTGGTACTGGTCGAGCATCGGTGGCAGGTAGCGCTCATGACCATCATCTTCATCGGCCAGCACCACGCCTTCGTCGGCACTGATGCGCAGCACGGTGCCCGCGTACTGTTCCAGACCCTGCACCTGGCCGTCGCCACCATAGCGGGTGACACCGACCAGTACGAGCTTGCCGATCATTTCCTCGGCCTTGGCATCGTCCAGGGGCGGCAACATGGGATTGAATTCGTCGTTCATCGGTGCACCTCCAAAGCCTGTGGGGACATCGTGGATTCGGCGGCCGCCCACGTTGCCACTGCCGGCGGCAACGCAGGGGTTCATCTCGGGGCGCAACTCTCTGGATCGCAGAACCCACCGGGCAACGCCGGGGGCGCGAGGCGTGAACGGTGTCTGCAGCTGCGGGGGCGGCCATCCGTGCCGGTGCCGTGGCCGTGTCAGGCCAAGGTCAACACCACGCGTTGCGTTGCATGCAGGGTGAAGCGTGACAGCTGCACTGTAGCGGCATGACGGCCTCCTGTTGAAGGTCACACGCGGGCGTGTTGCTCCGTTGGAACGAATGCTGCCACTGTGCGCGGAAGGACGAAGTGAAGATTGCCGGCGGCCCGTACAAGGCGGTTCGCGCGGTGCCCGTTCATTAAGCTGGCGCGTCGTTCCGCTGCGGCGCGTCTCCCGCGGCGCCACGCTAGAATGCGCGCATGCGCACCGTACATGCCCTCCGCTACATCACCCCGCTGCGGGAAGGTGGCTCCCTGCCCGCCGTGGTCGAGACCGACGACGACGGCATGGCCGTGCTGAAATTCCGTGGTGCCGGCCAGGGACCGAAGGCGTTGATCGCCGAGCTGATCGCTGGCGAGATGGCGCGCACGCTGGGCCTGCCGATTCCGGAAATCCTGTTCGTCGAGCTGGACCGCGAGTTCGCCCGCACCGAGCCAGACCCGGAAATCCAGGAACTGATCCGTGCCAGCGAAGGCCTGAACCTGGGCCTGGACTACCTGCCCGGTGCGATCAACTACGACCCGGCGGCGATGCCGGTGGATGCCGATCTGGCCTCGCGCATCGTCTGGTTCGATGCGCTCACCAGCAATGTCGATCGCACCACGCGCAATCCGAACCTGATGGTGTGGCATCGAAAGCTGTACCTGATCGATCACGGTGCGGCCATGTACTTCCATCACGACTGGGCCAACGCCGGCGATGCCTGCGAAAAGCCGTTCGTGCTGATCCGCGACCACGTGCTGCTGTCGTTCGCCAGCCGCATCGCCGAGGTGGATGCCGAACTGGCCGCGCGCCTGACCGATGCCGAGATCGAGCGCATCGTCGGCCTGGTGCCGGACAGCTGGCTGGTCAACGAGCCGGCATTCGACAGCCCGCAGGCCTATCGCCAAGGCTACATCGACTATCTCAATCATCGCCTGAAAGTGCGTGCGGTGTTCGTGCAGGAGGCCATCCGTGCCCATGCTGCACACGTATGACTATGCGGTCATCCGCGTGGTACCGCGGGTGGAACGCGAGGAATTCATCAACGTCGGGGTGATCGTCTCCTGCCCTGGCGCGCGTCATCTGGAGGCGGCCATCGAGATCGATCCTGCGCGCCTGCGCGCCTTCGCGCCGGCGCTGGACCAGGAGGCGCTGCAGCCGTGGCTGGATGCGATCGTGGCCATCTGCCGTGGCGACGCCAGCGCCGGGCCGATCGCGCAGCTGCCGGCACGCGCGCGCTTCCATTTCCTCACCGCCAAGCGCAGCTCGATCGTGCAGATGTCGAGCACGCATGTGGGTCGTACTGCCGATCCTGCGGGGGTAGTGGAACACCTGATGACGAAGATGGTGCGGGTGCCGGCCCCGACTGGGTAACGCCGGCCGGCTAACGTCGACTGGGTAACGTCCACTGGATGACGTCGACTGGGTAGAGTCGACTGTTAGTCGACTGCCATTAGCGGAACGATCGAAGCGCCCGCGCTCCGCGCGATAGTCGACCAACGGTCGACTCTACATCCTTCGCCCCCTCACGCTCACTGCAACGGCAACCGCCGCGCGATGTAATTGACCACGTTGCCCATCGCGTCCGGATCAACATTGGCCAGGCCGACGATCACATAACCCTGAGCAGGCATCACCACGATGGCACTGTTCGACCCAGGCGCACCACCTTCGTGGCCGTACTGGTGCTCCCTGCCCTCGCCCTGCACCACGAAGCCAAAGCCATACCAACGCTTGTGGTTCTGCGCCGTGGTGGCTTGCTGCAGCAGTGCCGGCGAGACCAGTCTTCCGCCGCGCAGCGCCTCGACGAATTTCAGCATGTCGGTGGCTGTGCTGTAACCACCGCCGGCGGACATGCCGCGCCAAGGCAGCGACTTCGTTTCACGTGTCCATTGCCCGTTCGTCTTCGTGTAGGCAACGGCACGCTGTGGCACTTTCACCGTTTCCGGTTCGAAGCCGGTGCCGGTCATGCCGGCCGGTCGCAGGATGTGCTGCTCCACATAGGCATAGTACGATTGCCCTGAAACGGCCTCGATGAGGCGCCCAAGCACGATGAAGCCATAGTTGGAGTAGCTGTCCTGGCTGCCGGGCGTGAACTGCGGTACATCCTTGGCGAAGCGCTGCACGTAGTCATCCAGCGTCTTCAGCGAGGCCGAGTACTGGTCGAAATCATCGCCGAAGAAATCGCCGAGACCGCTGGTGTGGGTCAACAGCTGGCGGACGGTGACCTCAGCGGCGACGGCCTTGTTCGGGTAGTCGGGCAGATGCTTGCCGATCGTATCGTCCAGCCCCAGCCTGCCCGCCTGCACCAGCTGCAGGATGGCCACTGAGGTGAACATTTTGTTGGACGAGGCCAACCGGAAGCGTGTATCCGCCCGCACCGGAATGCCGCCTTCGCGATCCGCCTCGCCGCCCCACCAATCCAGCAGCACCTGGCCGTTGCGCGCCACCAGCAGCGCTCCCGACAGCGCGTCCTGTGTACGCAGCGCGTCCAGCTTCGTCCTGGCGTCAGCCATCAGGGCCGGCAACGCAACACGCTCCGGCTTGTACTTGTCCGGTGTTTCGGTGCCTTCGATGTGGAACAGCTTCAAGTGCGCTGGGTGGTCCGGGTCCATCTCCGCCGTCACCCACATCGCACGCTCGTTCAGCTGGCCCATCACCAGCAGCTTCGCTTGACCAGGCGTGCCCTCGCGCGTTTCCAGCACGCGCAGCGGGCCGGTACTCTCGCGGAACTCAAGATAGTCCTTGGGAGCACTGCCTTCCTTCTTCGCATACCTGTCGGCGAAGGCCTGCAACGCATCGAGGCTGCCTGCGTTGAAGGCCGCAAGCCAGTCATCGATGGCGTCCTGCGCATGCGGATGTGCAGGCTCGGAGGTGGTTGCGCCAATCGCAGGAGAAACCGGCACGGCCGTCAGAAGCGGACAGGCCAGCGCAGCGCACAGCAGCAGACGTCCAACAGCCTTCATCGCAGTTCCTTTGCAGGGATCCCTGCACGCATCCTAGAGCAAGCATGCGCCTGCCGCATCCACGCTACGGGCTCTGCCGCGTCACCTCCACGGTGACGTTGAATGCTTCGATGCGGCGCCAATCGCTGCGCGGATGCGGCAGCGATTCCATCCCCATCCCGATCTGGTACCTCACCGTGCCTGCACCTTCGCGCCAGCTGTAGGGCCCGCCACTGCTCCAGCCACAGCAGGTGTAACGTAACTTCGGCATTCCGAACGTCGTGTGCAGATACGCTTCGACCTGCTCGGCGCGTGCGCCGGCGACGCGGTAGTGGGCTTGCATGGGCTTGATATAGGACGCGTCGTCCTGGCTGCAGCCCAGGTATTCCAGCCCTGCGGGCTTGCGCCCGATCGTCTGCAGGAAATCCTGGCATGGGGCATCCGGTCGCGCCAGTCCATCGGCACGCCCTCGTGCCTCCCATTCGGCCAGCGCCTGCGCAGGGCTCTGCTCCACGATCCTGCTGCTGCCGGACAATCCCGCCAGCAGCAGGAAACCAACGGCAAGCTCGGGTAGCAGAAGAGACATCACAGGGCGATCCTTCGCAGGGGGGCGCCGGAATGCTATCCGATGCCCGTGCTATCGCCGTGCCATGCTCTGCTCGCTGAAACGCGCCACGCAGAAGTCCAGGAAGCTGCGCAGCTTGGGCGTCAGCTGGCGGTCGCGCGGATACACCAGGTTGATCCACGTCGATACCGGCACATGGTCCGGCAGCACTTCCACCAGTTCACCACGCGCCAGCGCAGCGGCAAGCATTTCGTAGGGCTGCAGGATCAATCCCAGCCCACCCACGGCCGCTGTCAGCAGCGGCTCGGCCTGGTTGACCATGAAGCGACTGGACACCGGCACGGTCAGCACGCTGCCATCGGCATCGCGGAAACTCCAGCGTGTGCGGATGATCGAATGCGCGAAGCCCAGGCACTCGTGGCGGCTCAGGTCATTGGGATGGGTGATGGCCGGGCGCGAAGCCAGATAGCCTGGCGACGCACACAGGACCAGCGGATACGGCCCCAGCCGTCGCGCCACCAGCCCGCTGTCGGCCAGGTCACCGGTACGGAACACCAGGTCGTAGCCGTCTTCAACGATGTCCACCAGGCTGTTGGACAGGTTCAGATCGACCTGCACGTCCGCGTACTGCTGCATGTAGGCCACCACCGCCGGGCCCAGTGCGTGCACGCCGAAGGTGACCGGCGCGCTGATGCGCAGGCGTCCCATCGGCCGTCCACGCGCCACTTCCGCCAATTGCTCGGCGCCCTCCACTTCCTCCAGGATCACCCGCGCCCGCGCCAGGTAGGCCTGGCCGAAGTCGGTCAGGCTCTGCTTGCGCGTGGTGCGGTTGAGCAGGCGCACGCCCAGGTGCTGCTCCAGCGCCTGGATATGCTTGCCGACCAGCTGCGGCGACAGGTCCAGTGCCTCGGCAGCGGCGGCGAAGGAGCCGACCTCGGCCACCTTGGCGAAGGTCCGCAGGGGAGCGATCAGGTCCATTGCAAACAATTGTTTTTCAATGAAACACCAGATTACCCCTTATTCTGGATGCAGACTACGCGCACAGTAGCCGTGACCCTTTCGCCGGCGCCCTCGTCGGCCCTTTCTCGGAGCCCCATGAGCCAGATTGTCCGCATCCACGAATATGGCAGTGCCGATGTGCTGCGCTTCGACGATATCGACGTTCCCGCCCCCGCCCCTGACGAAGTCCAGATCCGGGTGAAGGCAATCGGCCTGAACCGCGCCGAGGTGATGTTCCGCACCGGCGCCTATCTGCAGGAAGCGCAGTTCCCCAGCCGGCTGGGCTATGAGGCCGCCGGCGTGATCGAAGCAGTCGGCAGTGCGGTGAGCGGCTTCACTGCTGGCGATGCGGTCAGCGTGATACCGCCACTGGACATTGCGCGCTGGGGCACCTATGGCGAGCTGGCAAACGTGCCGGCACGCCTTGTGGTCAAGCACCCACAGGCGTTGGACTTTGAAACGGCGGCCGCGGTGTGGATGCAGTACGTCACCGCCTGGGGCGCGCTTCTGGAACAGGCTCACCTGGCCGCCGGGGATTTCGTCATCATTACCGCCGCCAGCAGCAGCGTCGGCCTGGCCGCCATCCAGATCGCCAATGCAGTGGGCGCCACGCCGATCGCGGTCACCCGTGGCCCGGGCAAGCGCCAGGCCCTGCTCGATGCCGGTGCCGCCCACGTCATCGCCACCCAGGAGCAGGATCTGGTGACCGAAGTGGCGCGCATCACCGGCGGTGCCGGTGCCCGTGTGGTGTTCGATCCGATCGGTGGCCCGCAGTTCGTGCCGCTCACCGAAGCGATGGCCCGTGGCGGCATCCTGCTGGAATACGGCGCGCTGAGCAGCGAACCCACGCCGTTCCCGCTGTTCAACGTGCTGGGCAAGTCGCTGACGCTGAAGGGCTATCTGTACTCGGAAATCGTTTCTGACGATGCCGCACTGGCCCGCGCCAAGGCGTTCATCGTCGATGGCCTGGACAAGGGCACGCTGGCGCCAAAGATTGCCAAGGTGTTCCCGTTTGCGCAGATCCAGGAGGCACACCGTTACCAGGAATCGAACGAGCAGATCGGCAAGGTGGTGGTGACGGTGTGATCCAGCGTCATGCAATGGGGGTGGATCATCGCCCCCATTGCGGTTACCTGGGCAACGCAAACGCCATCACATAATCGCCGTTCGGGGTTTCCATGAAATGGTGGCCGCCGGCCATGATCACTACGTACTGGCGCCCGCCCTGCTCGTACACCATCGGATTGGCCTGGCCGCCCGCGGGCAGCTTGGCATGCCACAGTTCCTTGCCGGTCTTCAGGTCAATGGCACGCAGCAGGTCATCGGTGGCAGCGGCGATGAAGATCAGGCCGCTGGCGGTGATCACCGAACCACCATTGTTCGGCGTGCCGATCTCGATCGGCAGGCCGGAACGGATGCCGAACGGTCCGTTGCCGCGCGCACTGCCGAATGGACGGTCCCACAGCAGCTTGCCGGTACGCAGGTCGATGGCACGGATACCGCCATAGGGCGGCTGCTTGCACAGCAGGCCGGTGAACGGCAGCCGCCAACCAGCGTTGACCTGGATGCCATACGGCGTGCCCACCTGCGGGTCGCCCGCGCCTTCTGCACCGCCCTTGTCGAACCGGATCTTCTCGCGTGGCAGCCAGCCCAGCCGGTCGGCCTCGGCGCGTGGCACCAGCCGGTTGTAGTTGGGCATGTCGTTGTAGTTGGCCACGATCACGCCGCGGCGCGTATCGATGGACACGCTGCCCCAGTCCGAGCCGCCGTTGTAGCCAGGGTACTCGATGGAATGGCGCTCGCTGCTCGGCGGCGTGTAGAAGCCTTCGTAGTACGCCTTGCGGAACTGGATGCGGCAGACCAGCTGGTCGATCGGGGTGATGCCCCACATGTCGCGCTCGGTCAGGTCATGTTCGCGGCGCAGCGTGTGGTACAGCGAAAACAGCTGGGTGGGTGAACGCTGCTCGGGTTCGACGCCGCCTACCGGCACCTTGCGCTCTTCGGCGGCGGTCAGCAGCTGGCCGTTGCGGCGATCGAGGATATAGAGGTCGCCCTGCTTGGTCGGCAACAGGATCGCCGGCACCTTGCCCGCCGCCGTCGGGTAGTCGATCAGGCTGGCCTGCGAACCCAGGTCGTAGTCCCACACATCCTTGCGCACCGCCTGGAAATGCCAGACCGGCTTGCCGGTGGCCACGTCGATCGCCACCAGCGAGGTTGCATAGCGGTTCTGGCTCTCCGTACGCGAGCCACTCCAATAGTCTCCCGCGGAATTGCCCAGCGGCAGGTAGACCAGGCCCAGTGCTTCATCACCTGTGGCGGTGGTCCACATGTTGGGTGTGCCGCGCGTATAGGTCTGCTCGCGCGGCGGCAAGCCGCTGCGCTCGGGCTGGTCCATGTCCCATGCCCAGCGCAGCTTGCCGGTGATCGCGTCGTAGGCCTGGATCACGCCCGATGGCGCGTCGCGGCGCTGACCATCCAGCACCTGGTGGCCGGTGACGATCACGCCGCGCACGATGGCCGGGGGCGAGGTGATCGACACATAGCCGGGTGGCACCTCACCCATGCCGAGGGTGATGTCGACCTGGCCGTTGTTGCCGAAATTCGCGCACGGGCGACCACTGTCCGCATCCACCGCGATGAGGCGGCCATCCAGCGTGCCTTCGATGATGCGCGCCCAGCACGCCGGACGACTGCCCGGTGCAGCGCTGCGGCTCACGCTGGGTGGCGGCTCGGGCAACGCCAGATCGGCCGCGGCATCGGCCAGGGTGGCATCGGCCAGGATCGGCGCTGCCGGTTGCTCGTAGTAGCTCACACCACGGCAGGCCGCGGTGTAGGGGATCGAGGCGTCCTTCACCTTCGGATCGAAGCGCCACACTTCCTTGCCACTGGCGGCGTCGAGCGCGATCAGGCGGTTACGGGCAGTGCACAGGTACAGACGGTCGCCGATCTTCAGCGGCGTGGTTTCCGCACCCCAGCGCTTCTTCGGCAGGTCACCGGTGCGGAACTGCCAGGCCAGCTGCAACGTGGCCACGTTGGCCGGGGTGATCTGCTGCAGCGGCGAATAGCGGGTGGCGGCATTGCTGCGGCCCCACGCCGGCCAGTCTCCCTCGGCCGGCTGGTCGGCCGGTTGCAGGCCCGTGGTATCGCGCGTAGGTTCCAGTCCGGCGCTGACCGCGCCTTCCGGGAACGGCAGGTGCCCGTCCACTTCACCATGCGGCGCAAAGGCCAGGCCGAAGGCAGCTACGAACACCAGCATCAGCACGCCCGCCACGCTGCGCGACAGGCGCTTGGACACCGGTTCGCGCAGGGTCGGTGCCAGCAGCGCCACCACGATGCCCAGGGCCGTAACGAGGCCCAGGCGCGGCACCCAACGCCAGTAGTCGCTGCCCGACTCCCACCAGGTCCACAGCAGTGTGCCGATGAACACCAGCGCGTACAGCAGCGCGCCGCTGCGACGGTTGCCGAACAGCAGGAGGCCGCTGGCCAGCAGGCCGGCCCCGGCGATGGCGTAGTAGGCCGAGCCCCCGAGACTGAGCAGCCACGCCCCCAAGCCGCCGATGACCAGGCCGAGCACGACCAGCAGCAGCGACAGCACGGTGACAAGGGGATGCCGGGAGGCGCGGGCGGGAGCGGACTGCGGCGTGGCGGACATCGTCGATCTCCGGGGGCAGCATGCGCCCTTATCCCACCGCCGATGTGAAGCGCGCGCGTATTTTCTGGGTGGACCTGACGGGGTGATCGTCGGCTGGGTGGTTGCCGACTGGGTGATTGTCGGCTGGGTGATTGTCGGCTGGGTAGAGTCGACTGTTGGTCGACTATCGCGCGCAGCGCGGGCTTTTCATCGCCCTGCGCAGAGCAGTCGACTGACAGTCGACTCTACCGCAGCGATCGGAGAATCCACCACGAAGATCCGCAGAAATGACGACGCCCGGC
>NZ_JAPTFO010000051.1:0-33492 GCF_030985515.1 Stenotrophomonas sp. Sm10 | reverse complement strand
GGAAGTGAAACGCAGCTGCGCCGATGGTAGTGTGGCTCAAGCCATGCGAGAGTAGGTCATCGCCAGGGTTTACACCCAAAACCCCGCTGCTTACGCAGCGGGGTTTTTCTTTGTGCGTACCAAACGCCGGTAGTGCCGGCCGCTGGCCGGCAACCCGATGGCATTACATCGCCCGGTAGATCCACGCCATGCGTGGATACCCCCTGCGAGGAGCAGCGGTGCCAACCAAGGTTGGCCGCCACCAACAGCAGGCCCACACAGCAATCGGTTGCTGGCCAGCGGCCGGCACTACCAGGGGCAGGTCACGCATAAAAAGACGGCGCCCTGCGGGCGCCGTCCTCATCCACTCGCTTGGCAGACCCTGATCAGGCGGCCCGCGGGACCTCGTGTGCTTCCTGCTGGCGGAAGACCGACACCGCTTCAGTCAGCGTCCCAGCCTGCGACTGCAGTTCACGTGCGGCAGCGGTGGCCTCCTCCACCAGCGCCGCGTTCTGCTGCGTGGCCTGATCCATCTGCACCACGGTCTGGTTGATCTGCTCGATGCCAACCGACTGCTCCTGAGAGGCCGCCGAAATCTCGTGCATCAGGTGGCTGACATTCTCAACGCCCCCGACAATGCCCTGCATCCGCTGGCCCGCATCGGCCACCAGCTGGGCACCTTCGCCCACCTGGCGACCCGCCTCATCGATCAGCTTCTTGATTTCCTGTGCGGCGGCGGCGGAGCGCTGCGCCAGCACGCGCACCTCGCTGGCCACCACCGCGAAGCCGCGGCCCTGCTCGCCGGCACGGGCGGCCTCCACTGCCGCGTTGAGCGCGAGGATATTGGTCTGGAAGGCGATGCCATCGATCACGCCAGTGATGTCGCCGATCCGCTTCGAGGCTCCCTCGATCGCCTGCATGGTGTCGACGACCCGCTGCATGGCGACGTTGCCGTCGCTGGCGGCGCTCTGGGTGGTGATCGCCAGCTGGCTCGCCTCGCGCGCATGGGCAGCGTTCTGGCGCACGGTGGCGGTCAGCTCTTCCATCGAAGCGGCGGTTTCCTGCAGGTGCGCTGCCTGGCGCTCGCTGCGCTCGGACAGCGCGCCATTGCCCGCAGCGATTTCGCTCGCAGCGGTGCTGATCGAGGACGCGCACTGCTGGATACGGCCCACCATGCGCGCCAGCTGGCCGGCGGTGGCGTTGGCATCGCGCTGGATCGCGGCAAATGCGCCGTGATACTCACCATGCATGCGTCGATCGAGATCGCCGCTGGCCAGCGCCGAGAGCATCTGCCGCACCTCGTCAACCGTACTGCCCAACGTATCCAGCAACTGGTTGATGCCACCGGTGAGGCCATCGAGGAAGCTGGCACCTTCGGTTGCCTGCAGGCGCTGGTCGAGGTCGCCGGCGGCGGCGGCCGCGACGATGCCGGCGACGGCGTTCTCCAACGCGAGCTCATGGGTACGGTCATGCCACTCCACGGCGAAGCCCAGGCGCACGCCCTGTGCGTCGAAGACCGGAGTAACCACCTGTGCGAAGTGCACCGGGCCGATCTGTACCTTGCCGTTGTGGCTGACCTGCAGGCCATTGAGGATGGCGCGGATCCGGTCCGGGTTGGCGTGGAAGCGATGGATGCTGCTACCGACCAGGCGCTCGGCATCGAAATCGGGGAAGGCCTGGCGCAACGTTGCCTGCTGGTTACGCAGCAGGGCCACCACCGAGCGGTTCACGTAGCGGATCACGTGATCGTTGTCGGCAATCATCATCGCGGTGCGCGAGGCATCGAGGGCCTGGCGGATCTGCGCGTTCTCGGCGTGTGCCTCCGCTTCGCGTCCACGCTGGGCCTGCACATGGCGTGCGGTGTCGGCCAGCGCATGGGCCAGCGAACCTGGTGTGTAGGCGGTGGTGTCAGCATGTGCACCAAGATCGGCGCCGGTGGCGATGTCGCGCGCCAGCGCGGCCAGCCGGCGGGGACCGTGGCCGAGTGCTTCGGTCTGCTGGCGGAGCCGCAGTGCGACCTGGCCAAGGAACAGGGTCAGGCCGGCCAGCATCGCGGCCTGCAGCAGCGCCGGCCACAGCGCAGTACCGTCCAGCAGCGGTGCCAGCAGGGAGAGCGTACCGACGCCACCGGCCAGCCACACCGGAAGGCGATCACGGTGGCCCAGCAGCACGCCCAGCAGCAGGGCAATCGGCAATGCCGGTGACAGGCTGATGATCGCGCACAACACGGCCAGCTGCAGCGACAACAGCAACGCCAGACCGTTGCGGGCGACGGCCCGGCCCGCCTGGGGGCCGCCCAACCACGCGGCTGGCAATACGGCGACGGCCGCCAACGCGGCGGCTTGTGCCTGCGGCCCACGCAGCGCCAGCACCAGGGCAGCCATAGCCAGTATCCCGCTGCCGATCAGCAGGCGGCGGTCAGCGCGGCGCGCGAGCTGCTGCAGATGCGGCAGGCGGGCGGTATCGGGGGGACGGGAGGATGCAACGGACATCGGCGACTCCTGGGTCAGCTAAAGACAACGGCCACGCCGCAACGCACGCAGCAGGGCGTGACGAGGGCGGGTGCCGGGAATTCGGGGAATGCGACGCGATCAGCGACGCGCAGACGGGGCACCGTGGCCACATCCTGTGGATGACGGTGCAGCAGAGCGGGCATGCGGACTTCCTTGCAGGACCAGACACACGCCGCAGGCCCGACCGGGTCCGCGTGCGGCGGGCGCAGGGGCCCGCAACTGATGTATCGGCCGCAACTGCGCGGAGTGAAGTGCGCGAACGCCGTGACTCAGCCGGCGTTGTCGTTGCTGAAGAAGTGCAGGATCACGTCTGCGATCTGTTCCGGGTTTTCCATGTGCAGGTGATGGTTGCCGGGAAACACCGCCAGCCGCCCGTTGCGCAGGTGCTGCAGGCGCTCGCTGCGCATCGGCTCGGGGTAGTAGGACTGCGCAGGCGTGGCATAGATTACCTGCGTCGGGCAGGCGATGGCCTGCAGCAGGTTGTCGATCTGGCCTTCGCTGAGGCGGATCGCGGTGGGCAGCATCAGCCGCGGATCGCTGCACCAGCGGTAGCCGCCCTCGACCGGTTCCACGCCCCGCTCGACCAGCAGCCGTGCGCATCCTTCGCTGAGCTGGTTGGTCATCATCCGCGCACGGATCGGCGCGGCCAGGTCAGGGAACACGCGCAACTGCTTGCGTGCCAGTCCCCGCGTGGCGTTTACATGTTCACGCAGACGGTTGGCCGTTTCTTCCTCGGGGCCACGCAGGCCGCCCAGTGCTTCGATCGCCACCAGCCGCTCCACGCGGTCGCTGACCGAGGCGGTGAGACTGGCGATGCCGGCGCCCATTGAATGACCGAGCAGGCTGAAGCGGTCCCAGCCCAGCGCGTCGGCGACATCGAGTACGTGGCAGATCGCGGCGGCCGTGGTGTAGCTGGCACCGGCCGGCAGGTGCGCGCTGTGGCCATGCCCGGGCAGGTCGATGGCCACCAGCTGCAACGGCGACAGGTGCGGCGCCAGCGGCACGAAGCTGGCCGCATTGTCGAGCCAGCCATGCAGGGCCAGCACGCGCGGGCCGTCGCCGTGATTGCGCAGGCCGGCGACGCGCGCGCCACCGACCTCCAGTTCAAACGGCTGCAGACTCATGCCAGCGAGGCCACGGCCAGCCGCGCCAGGGCGCGAGCGTGTTCCGGATCGGCGTTGAGGCAGGGGATGTAGCGCATCGTCGCGCCGCGCTCGGCCAGCGTCTCGGTGAAGCCCAGCGCCACTTCCTCCAGCGTTTCCAGGCAATCGGTGGCAAAGCCCGGGCAGACCACGTCGATCTGCTTCACGCCGGATTCGGCCAGCGCCCACAGGCTGGGCTCGGCATACGGCTGCAGCCAGCGCTCGCGGCCGAAGCGCGACTGGTAACCCATCTGCCAGTCGTCCCTGCCCAGGCCCAGTGCGTGGGCGATGGCCTGCGCGCTTGCCTCGCAGCGCTGCGGATACGGGTCGCCCGCGTCGGCCAGGCGCTGTGGGATGCCATGGAAGGAGAACATCAGTTTCCGGCCGCGACCGTGCTGCTCCCAGTAGCGGCGGATCGATCCGGCCACGGCCTCGACCCAGCCTGGATCGACCGAGTAATCGCGCACCAGGCTGACGGTTACGCCTGGGTTGCGGCGCTGCCACGCATCGACGCGGTCTTCGACCGAGGCGGTGGTGGTGGTGGAGTACTGCGGGTACAGCGGCAGCACCACGATGCGGCGCGCGCCGTCGGCTGCCAGGCGGTCGAGCTCGCTGGCCAGCGCCGGTTCGCCGTAACGCATCGCGTGGCGCACTGTCAGGGTCGGCAACAGGGCCTGCATGGCCTGCGCCAGCTGGCGTGTATGCACCATCAGCGGTGAGCCGTCGGGCAGCCAGACCTGGGCGTACTTGGCCGCCGAACGACTGCTGCGCAGGGGCAGGATCAGTCCGCGCAGCAGCGGCTGCCACAGCAGTGGCGGGATCGCGACCACGCGGCGGTCGGACAGGAATTCGGCCAGGTAACGGCGTACGGCGGGGGCCGTCGGCGTCTCGGGCGTGCCTAGGTTGACCGCCAGCACGGCGGTATCGGGTGCGTCGAGCATGGGCGGTATTGTCGCCGATCCGGCGCCGTGCCGGGATGCAGGGTTCGGATTGCAGGCATAGCGCGCATCAATGTGAGCAGGGAACGCTCATTGGGGATTCATGACAACGCTACTAATTTCAGTCACTTGCTATATCTTCCTATGGACTGACTTCTGGAGCCTGCCATGCGTCGCCCGATCCAAGCCCTGCTGATCGCCGCCAGCCTGCTGTCCAGCCAGGCCATGGCCGGACCGCAGGAAGACCAGCGTGCGCGCAATGCCGTGCGCGTGCTTGCTGAAATCCAGGAAATCCCCGAACAGGGCATTCCGGACAAACTGCTCGACGAAGGCCGCGCGGTCATCGTCATTCCCGACACGATCAAGGCCGGTCTGGTCATTGGTGGTCGTCGTGGCCACGGCCTGATGTCGGTGCGCATGCCCAACGGCGCCTGGTCCAATCCGGTGTTCGTGAAGCTGACCGGCGGCAGCATCGGCTTCCAGGCCGGCGTGCAGTCCTCGGACGTGGTGCTGGTGTTCCGCAACGACCGCAGCCTGGACAACCTGGTCAATGGCAAGTTCACGCTGGGCGCCGATGCCGGTGTCGCCGCCGGCCCGGTCGGCCGCAATGCCGCCGCTGCCACCGACGGCCAGCTGAAGGCCGAGATCTGGTCCTGGTCGCGCGCGCGCGGCCTGTTTGCCGGCGTCGCGCTGGATGGTGCGGTGCTGCAGATCGATGATGCCGCCAATCTGGATGCCTACGGCAGCAACACCACGCCGCGCATGATCTTCGAAGGCCGCGCTGCCGGTTCGCCGTCGATGGATGTGGTGGCCTTCCGTGACCGCCTGGAAGAGGCCACCTACGCTGCACGCAGCAACCGCAGCGGCAACGGCAGCGCACCGCGTCCGGCAGCGGCCCCGGCGGTTGCGCCGGCGCCTGTTCAGGCAGCACCGGCCGCCCCGGCGGAAGCCACCACGGCGCCGCTGCAGAACGTGCCGCAGACCCCGCCACCGCAGCAGCAGGGCTTCCAGCCGGTCAATGACGGCGAAATCCGCACGGAAACGCTGGGCGGGAACTGACTTTCGTCACGCGCGCCGGCTTACAGCCGGTGCGCTATGCTCGACAGCCTGATCACTAACGTAACGAGCGTCTTTATGGGCAGTTTCAGCATCTGGCATTGGTTGGTCGTGCTGGCCATCGTCCTGCTGGTGTTCGGCACCAAGCGCCTGACCAGTGGCGCCAAGGACCTCGGCTCGGCAGTCAAGGAATTCAAGAAGGGCATGCGCGACGACGACAAGCCGAACGCGCAGCTGGGCGACGAGTCGCGCAGCCAGGATGCCTCGCGCACCGTGCAGGACGAGCACGACCGCAACCCACGCTGATCCGGAGCGGTCGCGGTGTTCGATATCGGCTTCAGCGAACTGCTGGTGATTGCCGTGGTCGCTCTGGTGGTGCTCGGTCCCGAGCGCCTGCCCAAGGCGGCCCGCTTCGCCGGCCTGTGGGTGCGTCGTGCCCGCAACCAGTGGGATTCGGTGAAACAGGAACTGGAGCGCGAACTGCACGCCGAAGAGATCAAGCGGCAGATGCAGGACGTGCGCCAAGGCATGCAGGACACCGAGAACCAGCTGCGCGCCAGTGGCGAAGCGCTCCGTCGCCAGGCCCAGCAGGCGCGGCAGCAGGGCGACGATCTGGCGCAGGAAGTGCGAGCACCGGCGCAGGCCGATCTGCCGCCGCACATGATTGCCCAGCCCGGCGTGGACCCACCGGCCCAGGCTGGCGCCGTTGCCGGGGCGGCTGCAGACGCGCCCGCTGAAGCAGCCGCGACACCGCCGCCGCAGAGCACGGAGCGCCAGCCATGAGTGAACAGGATTTCGGCGAAAGCTCGCTGGTCGAGCATCTGGTGGAACTGCGCGGCCGCCTGGTGCGCGCATTGCTGGGCCTGGGCGTGGTGCTGCTGGCGCTGCTGCCGTTTACCCAGAAGCTGTACAACGCGCTGGCCGAACCGCTGGTGTCGCAGCTGCCAAACGGGCAGACGATGATCGCCACCAACCCGGCCGGCGCCTTCTTCGCCCCGCTGAAGCTGACCTTCTTCGTCGCCCTGTTCGTGGCGGTGCCGTGGCTGCTGTACCAGTTGTGGGCGTTTGTTGCCCCGGGCCTGTACGCGCGTGAGAAACGCCTGGCCGTACCGCTGCTGGTGTCGTCGGTGCTGCTGTTCTACATCGGCTGCGCCTTCGCCTACTTCCTGGTGCTGCCGGCGGTGTTCCACTTCCTCACCACCTTCAGCCCGGACGTGATCGCGATCACCCCGGATGCGAACGCCTACCTGGATTTCGTGCTGGCGATCTTCTTCGCCTTCGGCGGCAGCTTCGAACTGCCGGTGGCGATGGTGATCCTGGTACTGCTGGGCTGGGTGACGCCGCAGCAGTTCAAGGAAGGCCGTGGCTACGCAATCGTCGGCATCTTCGTGGTAGCCGCAGTGCTGACTCCGCCGGACGTGGTCTCGCAGCTGATGCTGGCGATCCCGATGTGCCTGCTGTACGAGCTGGGCATCCACGCCGCGCGCTGGCTGGTGCCGTCGTCGGTAGTGAAGAAACCCGCCGCATGATGCGGTAGCGCCGGGCCATGCCCGGCGTGCGGGGTGCGATGTGATGCCACGGCCGGGCATGGCCCGGCGCTACCGGTGGGACCGGTCAGGCGTGGAACACGTCGCTCGAGGTCGGCGTGGTCGGGATCGGCGGCGCTGCACGGCTGCCGCGATGCACGAACATCTGCTTCCACGCGGCGTAGACCGCACCGACATACAGCGGCATCAGCACCGTGGTCAGTACCAGCTGGGCGATGAAGGCTGCGGCCAGCGGGCCACCGATCAGCATCGCGATCTGGATCACGATCACGAACAGGATGTACATGCAGAACGCGGCGATCAGGCCGAGTGCGGCGAACACGATCATCGCGCCGATGTTTTCGATGCAGCCCTGCAGGCTCAGGCGCAGCGCATGCATGCCGCTCTGCTTGTCGAACACCACCAGCGCCGGCTGGGTGAACATCGCCAGCGACAGCGCCACCGCGCTCAGGAACACCAGCAGCATCCACAGCGCAATGCGCTTTGCCGGCAGGTTGGCGACCAGCGCGGCGGCATCGTCCGGCTTGATCTGCTGGCCACTGCGGCTGATCTCTTCCATCTTGGTCATGACCTCGCTGAAGGCGGTGAAGCCCTCGCGACCGATCATCATGAACAGCAGCGCGCCCAGCAGCAGTACCGCCAGCACCTGGATCGCCAGCGGCACCAGCAGGTGGCTGACGCGGTGGTCGCGGATCGGCTGCAGCAAGTGCGAGGCCAGGCCCGGGCGGCCTTCGTCGATCTCGCCCACGGCGTAG
Source organism: Stenotrophomonas sp. Sm10 (assembly GCF_030985515.1). Classification (NCBI taxonomy): domain Bacteria; kingdom Pseudomonadati; phylum Pseudomonadota; class Gammaproteobacteria; order Lysobacterales; family Lysobacteraceae; genus Stenotrophomonas; species Stenotrophomonas sp. Sm10. Next base: position 25,562 of record NZ_JAPTFO010000051.1, on the reverse strand, counting down.
AGCATGCCGCCGAACATGATCGGCGAGATGGCCAGGGTCATCAGCTGCACGGCCATGCCTGCCGCGCCGGGAATCAGCGTGGACAACAGGGTGACCAGCCAGCTCACCAGCAGCCAGGCCAGGCCGATCCGGGCCAGCTGCAGCGGCGCACGCCGGTACAGGGAGAACGTATCCAGCAACCACTGGGCGCCCGCCGAAGCCGGCAGCTTGCGAATCTCTTTCATGGACATCCGGGAGGGACAGGAGGGGCCGGGCGGCTGCCCGTGCCGCCGATTATCCCTGTTTTGCCATCGGCTGGGCTGAAGACAGCCGCGCCTGGCGCACGAAACGGCGCAACAGCTGGCGGGCCAGCGGCGCGGCGCTGACTGCGCGCTCGATGGTGCGGGCGCAGCCGCCGTGGCGACCGATGCAGTCGGCGCGGGCACGCACGTAGCCGCGCATGTGGTGGGTGGCGAATTCCGGATGGAACTGCACCCCCCAGGCGTGGCGGCCCCAGCGGAATGCATGGCAGCCATCCAGCGGCGAGCGTGCCAGCACCTGGGCACCCTCGGGCGCACGCAGCACGGTCTGCAGGTGGGTGGCGTGGGCGGCGAAATGCTGCGGCAGGCCCTGGAACAACGGGTCCTGTGCCGCCTGCGGCTGCAGTTCCAGTTCGATCGTGCCGGACTCGCGGCCAGCCGGGTTGTAGGCCACCTCGCCCCCCAGCGCATGGGCCAGCAACTGATGGCCATAGCAGATGCCGAACACTGGCAGACCGGCGTGGGCAGTCTGGCGCAGCCATGCGGCGCTACGCTCGCTCCAGTCGGCGTGGTCGGTGACGAAGGCGGCCGAGCCGGTCACCAGCACGCCAGCAAAGGCATGCGGATCGGGCAGGGCATCACCGTGTTCGACATCGACCACCACCGTCTCGTGTTCTTCCAGTCCGGCGGCGACGCGAATCCAGTGTGGAAAGCGCCCATAGCGGCGCAGCGGCGGCACCGGTCGGCCGGTTTCAACGATCAGGAACGGGGCTGGATTCATCCGGGGGCGGCAGTACTGACAGGACTTCCTCGATTGTAGTCAGCCCCTGCGCCACCTTTTCAAGCCCGGCCTGGCGCAGGGTCCGCAGCCCTTCAGCACGTGCGGCACGGCTGAAACCGGCCAGATCCATGTCGGCGCGGATCTGCCCGCGCAGCCGCGAGCCCAATGGCAGCAACTCATACAGGCCGATGCGGCCAAGGAATCCGGTGCGCCGGCACTCCAGGCAGCCAACCGGCCGACAGGGCGTGGCGGCATCTGGATATGCGCCATCGCTATCAGCCAGCACCGCCCAGTCGGCAGCACCAAGGGTGTGCGGCTGCTTGCAGTGCGGGCACAGCGTGCGCACCAGGCGCTGGGCGAGGATGCCGTTGAGGGTGCTGGCGAGCAGGTAGTGCGGCACGCCCAGGTCGAGCAGGCGGGTGACCGCCGAGGGCGCGTCGTTGGTATGCAGGGTGGACAGCACCAGGTGGCCGGTCAGCGAAGCCTGGACCGCCATCTGCGCGGTCTCCAGGTCGCGGATCTCGCCGATCATGATGATGTCCGGGTCCTGCCGCAGCAGGGTGCGCACGCCGCTGGCGAAGTCCAGGTCGATGTTGGCCTGCACCTGCATCTGGTTGAACTCCGGCGCGATCATCTCGATCGGGTCCTCCACCGTGCACACGTTCACGTCCGGCGTGGCCAGCCGCTTCAGCGTGGAATACAAGGTGGTGGTCTTGCCCGAGCCGGTCGGGCCGGTGACCAGCACGATGCCGTGCGGCCGCTCGACCAGCGCATTCCAGCCGGCGGCCTCCTGCGGGCTGAAACCGAGCTGGTCGATGCTCTTGAACGCAGCATCCGGGTCGAAGATGCGCATCACGCACTTCTCGCCGAAGGCGGTGGGCATGGTCGACAGGCGCATCTCGACCTCGCGGCCACCCGGCGAGCGGGTCTTGATGCGTCCATCCTGCGGGCGCCGCCGCTCGGCCAGGTCCATGCGGCCGAGCACCTTGATACGGCTGACCACTGCGGTCATCACCGCTGGCGGCACCTCGAACACCTTGTGCAGCACGCCGTCGATGCGGAAGCGCATGCGGCCCATCTCGCGACGCGGCTCCAGATGGATGTCCGAGGCGCGCTGTTCGTAGGCGTACTGCAGCAGCCAGTCGACGATGTGCACGATGTGCTGGTCGTCGGCATTGACGTCGCCGGTGCGGCCCAGCTCGACCAGCTGCTCGAAGCTGGGCAGCGTGGTGCTGGCCTCGCCGCGCACGTCGCCGCGGGCACCGCGCACCGAACGCGTCACCCCGTAGAACTCCATGGTGTAGCGGTGCAGGTCCAGCGGGTTGACCACTGCCAGCTCGATGCGGCGGCGGGTCAGGTGCTGCAGGTCGCGGCGCCATTCCTGCACCAGCGGCTCGCTGGTGGCTACCAGCACGCGCTCGGCATCCACCGCCAGCGGCAGGAAGCGATGGCGGCGGGCGTAGGCATGCGACACCAGCGCGGTCACCGCAGCGACGTCGACCCGGGTCGGGTCGATGCGCAGGTAACGGCTGCCGGTGCGCTGCGCCAGCCACTCGGTCAGGCGTTCCAGGGTCAGTTCGCCGCCGCCCGTGGCGGCCAGCTTGAGGTTGGACAGCAGTACCAGCGGATGCACTTCACTGGCATTGCGCGCGCCCTGCGCGGAAAACCGCATGCGCTCGCGGTCCTGCTCGGCCACCAGGTCATCGGCGACCAGAGCCGCGGCAATCTGCTCGAAATGAAGCCGTCCCCAGGGCAGCGGGACGCCGCCCGCCTCGCCGGGCGTGCCTGCCGGCAGCCGATGTTCCATCTGCCTGCTCCTCCCGGGTACGGAATGCCCCGCAGGTCGGCCGTTATACTAGCGCACCCCCTTGCCGGCCAAGACTCGTACGCATGTCCGCGACCCCGACCGTTCCGATCACCTTCCAGGGCCTGATCCAGACCCTGAACCAGTTCTGGGCCCAGCAGGGCTGCGTGCTCATCCAGCCGCTCGACCTGGAGGTGGGTGCCGGTACTTTCCACCCGGCCACCTTCCTGCGTGCGATCGGGCCGGAAAGCTGGAATGCGGCCTACGTGCAGCCGTCGCGGCGCCCGACCGATGGCCGTTACGGTGAGAACCCGAACCGCCTGCAGCGCTACTACCAGTACCAGGTGGCGATGAAGCCGGCGCCGGACAACATCCAGCAGCTGTACCTGGATTCGCTGAAGGCACTGGGCATCGATCCGCTGGTGCACGACCTGCGCTTCGTCGAGGACAACTGGGAATCGCCGACGCTGGGCGCGTGGGGCCTGGGCTGGGAAGTCTGGCTCAACGGCATGGAAGTGACCCAGTTCACCTACTTCCAGCAGGCCGGTGGCCTGGAATGCCGCCCGGTGCTGGGCGAGATCACCTATGGTCTCGAGCGCCTGTGCATGTACCTGCAGAACTGCGACAACGTCTACGACCTGGTCTGGACCTACGGCCCGGACGGCCAGCCGGTGACCTACGGCGACGTCTACCACCAGAACGAGGTGGAGCAGAGCACCTACAACTTCGAATACGCCGACGTGGAAGAAATGTTCCACCGTTTCGACGCCTGCGAGCGCGAAGCGCAGAAGCTGGTGGAAGTAGGCCTGCCGCTGCCGGCCTACGAGCAGGTGATGAAGGCCAGCCACACCTTCAACCTGCTCGATGCGCGCCGCGCGATCAGCGTGACCGAGCGCCAGCGCTACATCCTGCGGGTGCGCGCACTGGCCCAGGCGGTGGCCAAGGCGTATTACGAACAGCGCGAGAAGCTGGGCTTCCCGGGCGCGAAGAAGGCCTGAAGGCCGCGCTCTCCCCCTTACTCCGGGGCGCCGGACGCGTCGCGCGCTGCGCCCCCACCACAGGATTGAAACGATGAGCCAACTGTCCCCCCTGCTGATTGAACTGGGCACCGAAGAGTTGCCGGTCAAGGCGCTGCCGGGCCTGGCCCAGGCCTTCTTTGACGGTGTTGTCGAAGGCCTGCGCAAGCGTGGCATCGCGCTGGAACTGGGCGATGCGCGCCCGCTGTCCACCCCGCGCCGCCTGGCCGTGCTGCTGCCGGGCGTCGGCCTGGAACAGCCGGAACAGCACAGCGAAGTGCTGGGCCCGTATCTGAACATCGCGCTGGACGCCGAAGGCCAGCCGACCAAGGCCCTGCAGGGCTTCGCCGCCAAGGCCGGGATCGACTGGACCGCGCTGGAGAAGACCACCGACAACAAGGGTGAGCGCTTCGTGCACCGCGCGGTGACCCCGGGCGCGAGCACCGCCAGCCTGTTGCCGGAAATCCTGCGCGAGGCGATCGCGGCGATGCCGATTCCCAAGCCGATGCGCTGGGGCGATCACGCCTGGGGCTTCGCGCGCCCGGCGCACTGGCTGGTGCTGCTGCACGGTGCCACTGTGGTCGAGGCCGAACTGTTCGGCCTGCAGGCCGGCCGTGTCAGCCGTGGCCACCGCTTCCACCACGACCAGGCCGTGTCGCTGGCACAGCCGCAGGACTACGTTGAAGCGCTGCGCGCCGCGTTCGTGCTGGTCGATCCGAGCGAGCGCCGCGCACGCATCGTCGCCGAGGTCGAAGCCGCCGCAGCCAAGGCCGGTGGCAGTGCCCGCATCACCGAGGACAACCTGGAGCAGGTGGTGAACCTGGTCGAATGGCCGTCGGCAGTGCTGTGCAGCTTCGAGCCCGCGTTCCTGGCGGTGCCGCAGGAAGCGCTGATCGAGACGATGGAAATCAACCAGAAGTTCTTCCCCGTGCTGGATGCGGCCGGCACGCTGACCGAGAAGTTCATCGGCATTGCCAACATCGAGTCGAAGAACGTGGCCGAAGTGGCCAAGGGCTACGAGCGGGTGATCCGCCCGCGCTTCGCCGATGCCAAGTTCTTCTTCGACGAGGATCTGAAGCAGGGCCTGGTGTCGATGGGTGAGGGCCTGAAGACGGTGACCTACCAGGCCAAGCTGGGCAGCGTGGCCGACAAGGTGGCGCGCGTGGCCGCACTGGCCGAAGTGATCGCAGCCCAGGTCGGTGCCGATCCGGCGCAGGCCAAGCGGGCTGCGGAGCTGGCCAAGAACGACCTGCAGTCGCGCATGGTCAACGAATTCCCGGAACTGCAGGGCATCGCCGGCCGCCACTACGCCGTGGCAGGTGGTGAATCGGCCGAGGTTGCGCTGGCCATCGACGAGGCCTACCAGCCGCGCTTCGGTGGTGATGACATCGCGCTGTCGCCGCTGGGCAAGGTGCTGGCCATCGCCGAACGCGTGGATACGCTGGCCGGTGGTTTTGCTGCAGGCCTGAAGCCGACCGGCAACAAGGACCCGTTCGCCCTGCGCCGCAACGCGCTGGGCCTGGCCCGCACGATCATCGAAAGCGGCTTCGAGCTGGACCTGCGAGCGCTGCTGGCCAGCGCCAACGGCGGCCTGGCGGCGCGCAACGTGCAGGCCGACGTCGGCGAGCTGTACGACTTCATCCTCGACCGCCTGAAGGGCTACTACGGCGACAAGGGCGTGCCGGCTTCACACTTCAACGCTGTGGCCGAGCTGAAACCGGCCTCGCTGTACGACTTCGACCGCCGCTTGGATGCGATCGGCATCTTTGCGACGCTGCCGGAAGCCGAAGCGCTGGCCGCGGCCAACAAGCGCATCCGCAACATCCTGCGCAAGGCCGAGGGCGAGATTCCGGCGCAGATCGACGCGGCACTGCTGCAGGAAGATGCCGAGCGCGCGCTGGCCGAAGCGGTCACCGCCGCCATCGATGACACCGGCGCCAGCCTGCACCAGAAGGACTATGTGGCGGTGCTGGCACGCCTGGCGCGCCTGCGTCCGCAGGTCGACGCGTTCTTCGATGGCGTGATGGTCAACGCGGAAGATCCGGCACTGCGTGGCAACCGCCTGGCACTGCTGACGATGCTGGGCGAGCGCCTGGGCAAGGTGGCGGCGATCGAGCATCTGTCGAGCTGACGCCCGTATCGGTAGTGCCGGCGGATGTCCATCGGGATCATCGGCGTCGCCGCACGCGGCGTGGCATCCTCGCGTGCGATTCCGATGATCGCCACAAAGGCGCGTATTTTGACCGCCACTTAACAACCGATCTCCAACGACGTGATGCATTTCGCATCGTCACCTCCGGTCGGTATGCTGTGCCGCATGCAGCCAAAGAAATACGCCCTGCCGCTGATGGTCCTGTCGCTGGCCGCCACCTCCGTGGCCCACGCGCGCGGCACCATCGACAAGGTGGACATCAAGGGATTGGACAAGGGCGACGACGCCGCAATCATCGAGAACATCCAGGAATCGCTGTCGCTGTTCGACACGATCGGCAAGGAGCAGGGTGAATCGCGCCTGGAGTACCTGCTGTCGCAGGCCGAGCGGCAGACCCGCCAGGCGCTGGAACCGTTCGGGTACTACAACCCGGTGATCAGGGTCGAGGCGCCGCGCCAGGATGAGCACGTGCGCGTGCTCATCCATGTCGACAAGGGGGCCCCGGTGACCGTGCGCCGCGAGCACATCGACATCACCGGCCCGGCGATGTACGACCAGTACCTGCAGGACGACCTGGCCGCATTCAAGCCCCGCAAGGGCCAGCGCTTCGAGCACACCCAGTACGAAGCCAGCAAGATCACCATCACCCGGCGCCTGGCCGAGCGTGGCTACTTCGACGCCGACTACACCCAGCGCCAGGTGCAGATCACCCGCGCCGACAACGCGGCCGACATCGACCTGACCTGGGACAGCGGCCGCCGCTACAACATGGGCCCGGTGCGCTTCCAGCAGGACTACTTCGTCGACAAGCTGTTCGACCCGCTGGTGTACTGGGAGCAGGGCAGCTACTACCACGAGGGCAAGCTGGACCGGCTGCGCGAGTCGCTGACCAAGCTGGACTACTTCAGCGTGATCGACATCCAGCCGCGCCCGGACCAGGCCGACGAAAACGGCGAAGTGCCGGTGGACGTGAAGCTGACGCGCGCCAAGCGCACCATCTACACCGCGGGCCTGAGCTACGGCAGCGAGAGTGGCCCGGGTGTGCGTGGTGGCATCGAGCGGCGGTTCCTGAACAACCGCGGCCACAAGATGAACACGCAGCTGGACTATGCGCAGAAGCGCAAGAGCCTGATCACCAGCTACCGCATTCCAGCCTTCAACTGGCTTGATGGCTGGTACACCTTCGCTGCCAGCGCCTACGACGAGCAGACCGACTACATCGACCTGCGCAACTTCAAGCTGATCGCCAGCCGCAGCGGCGAAATCAACGAACACTGGACCGCGATCGCCTCGATCAACGCGCTGCGCGAGCGCTGGCGCTATGCCTCGGGCACCGAATTCACCGACGCGGTCTACAACACCTCGACGCTGGTCTACCCGCAGCTGGTCGCCGACTACGTCGACGTCGATGACGAGCTGTTCCCGCGCAAGGGCGTCAGCGGTACGGCAACGATGCGCGCCGGTGTGGAAGGTGCGGGTTCGGACACCAGCTTCGTGCAGGCCAATGCCGTGCTGCGCTGGTACATCCCGGTGGGCGATAGCAATCGCCTGATCCTGCGCGGCGAGGGTGGCACCACCTGGACCAGCGACCTGGTGGCGATGCCGCCGAGCCTGCGCTACTTCGCCGGTGGTGACCGCAGCATCCGCGGCTACGCCTACCGTGAGGTTGGCCCGCGTACGCCGAAGCCGGACAAGTATGCGCTGGGTGCCAAGAACCTGGTGATCGGCTCGGCCGAGTACGAGCACTACTTCAACGGTGGCCCCTGGGGTGCGGCGGTGTTCGTCGATACCGGCAGTGCCTTTGACAACACCATCGACCTGCATACCGGCGTCGGCTTCGGCGTGCGCTGGAAATCGCCGGTGGGCCCGGTGCGGGTGGATATCGCGCACGGCCTGAACAACCCGGATTCGCAGTTCCAGCTGTACCTCAACATCGGAGCGGACCTGTGAGTGCCCCCGCACCGACTCCGAACAGGCCGCCGCGCGTGCGTTTCTACCGCCGCCGCCGCTTCTGGGCCTGGTCCGGCGTGGGCGTGCTGGGCCTGGTGCTGCTGGCCCTGCTGGCGGTGTACTGGCTGCTGCAGACCGTGGCCGGCCGTGACGTACTGCTGGCCCAGGTGGTGGCGCGCCTGCCGGTGGGTGCCAGCTTCACCTGGGACAAGGTGGACGGCCCGGTGGCAGGGCCGCTGACCCTGTACAACGTCGACTTCCGTTACGACGACATCCATTTCCACGCCGAGCGCGCCTACCTGGAGCCGGACCTGCGCCCGCTGCTGGGCCGCAAGCTGCTGCTGGACAAGCTGGAGCTGAGCAACGCGACGTTGAACCTGGCCAAGAGCGATGAGCCGTTCAAGCTGCCGTCGTGGCCCGATTCGCTGCCGCAGATCGAGATGCCGCTGGCGATCCAGGCCGACGCCATTGCCATCGACGGCTTCCGCATCAGCCAGGCCAACGAGCCGGTGATCGACATCAGTCGCGTGCGTGGTGGCATCGAGATCGCCAATGGCGAGTTCCAGGCACGCAGGCTGGTGGTGGACAGCGACATGGGCAACTTCACCGCCCAGGGTCGCTACATCCCGGCCAAGGACTACGACACCGACGTGACCGTCACTGCCGTGCTGCCGGCACCGCGTGGGCGCACGGCCGCCACGGTGGGCCTGGTCGCCCGCGGAGACCTGTCGCACATGGAAGTGGCCGTAGCCGGGCGCGCGCCGAAGCCACTGCACGCGATGCTGGTGTTCGATGGCCGCACCGACCCGACCTGGAACGCCAGCGTGCGCAGCGACGAGCTGGATCTGGCGCTGCTGTCGCCAGCATTGGCGAGCTCGGCGATCGCGCCGTTGTCGCTGGACTTCACCGCCGCCGGCAAGGGCGGCAATGCCAACCTGCGTGGCAAGGTAAAGCAGGGCGATCAGGGACTGGAACTGGCACCGTCGGTGGTGTCATTGCAGGACCAGGTGCTGAAGGTCTCACCGCTGCTGGTGAAGGGCCTTGGCGGTGAGGCGCGGCTGGAAGGTACCGCCGATTTCAGTCAGGAAGACCAGCAGAAGCTCAACTTCTCGGTGGTCGCGCGTGACCTGACCTGGGTGCCGGCACCGGACCCGAACACCGCCGGCAGCGCACCGGTGCCGGTCACCCTGAAGGAAGCACGCTTCGGCCTGGCCGGTACCCTGAAGGCCTGGGCGGCGATCGGCCGCGCCGATGTCGAACGCGAAAAGCAGAAGGCCCAGCTGCGCTTCGACGTACGCGGCAACGACCAGGCCGCGTCGATCCACCAGTTGCAGGCGCAGACGCCGGGTGGACAGCTGCAGGTGGAAGGCCAGGTGGCGTGGGCACCGCAGCTGGACTGGGATGCCAAGGCCACGCTGAAGGACTTCGACCCTGGCTACTTCGTGCCGGGCTGGAACGGCCGGCTGTCCGGCAACCTGGCTTCGAAGGGACGGCAACTGCCGCCGCCGGCAAACGCACCGCCGGGTACCACCGGCACACTGGAAGCTACGGTCGATCTGCCGTCGCTGAAGGGCGTGCTGCGCCAGCGCAATCTCGATGCGCAGGGAAAGTTCGCGCTGCAGGGCGCGCAGGGCCAGGGCGACCTGAAGCTGTCGCTGGGCAGCAGCCGGGTGACCGCGTCGGGCAAGGTCGGCGACCGCCTCGATATCGATGCGCGTTTCGAACCGCTGCAGCTGAGCGATCTGCTGCCGGGCGCCGACGGTGGCCTGCGTGGCCAGGTACAGGTGAAGGGCCCGCGCGACGCGCCGGACATCACCGCCGACCTGGTCGGCAACAACCTCAACTGGGACGGCTACGGCGCCGAAAGCGTGAGCATCAAGGGCCGCCTGCCGTGGCGCGGCGACAGCGGCACGCTGGCGATCCAGGGCCAGCAGGTCAACGCGGGCATGCTGCTGGAGCGCTTGAACGTGGATGCGCAGGGCAGTGTCTCCAACCTGCGCCTGGCTGCGCAGACCCGCAACGAGATGGGGGCGATCGAGCTGCAGGGCAGCGTGCGCCAGCAGGGCACGCAGTGGCGCGGCGAGCTGGCCTCGCTGCGCATCGCACCGGTGAAGGGTGATGCGTGGTCGCTGCGTGCACCGGCGGCGTTCGCGATCAACGGCAGCACCTACACCCTGTCCGAAGCCTGCCTGGCCGCCGCCAGCAGCGGCGCGCTGTGCGCACAGGCCAACTGGCCGCGCGAAGGCCTGGTGGTGCGCAGTGACGCGCTGCCGCTGGCGCTGGTGCAGCCGTGGCTGCCGCCGCAGTCCGGCCGCCGCATCTATCTGCGCGGCGACGTCAGCCTGGACGCGCAGATCCGCCCGCGTGGCGCGGCCTGGGAAGGCCATGTGGAAGTGCGCTCGAAGGAAGGCGGCGTGCGCCTGGGCGAGAACCGCAACACTGTGGGCGATACCACCCGCGGCGAGCTGGTGCGCTATGACCAGTTCTCGCTGAAGCTCGACATGACCCCGGCCAGCATCAAGGGCTACCTGGGCATGGGCTTCCAGGGCAACGGCTTCGTCGACGCGAAGATGCAGACCGGCTGGGAAGCCAGTGCACCACTGAACGGTGAGCTCTATCTGAACATGTCGCGGCTGTACTGGCTGGAGCTGTTCTCGCCGGACATCGTGCGCCCGACCGGCCTGATCGAGGGCCACGTGAGCCTGCGCGGTACGCGCGGGCAGCCGTCGCTGGGTGGCGACGCGCAGCTGAGCAACTTCAAGGGCGAATTCCCCGCGCTGGGCCTGACCTTCGACCAGGGCAAGGGCAGCTTCGTGGCCCAGCCCGACGGTTCGGCCAAGATCACCGCGCAGGCCAACTCCGGCCAGGGCACGCTGTACGTGGACGGTGGCCTGTCGTGGTTCGGCGATGCGCAGCCGCTGCAGCTGAAGATCCATGGCGAGAACGTGCTGCTGTCCAACACCAGCGAACTGCGCATCGTCGCCAACCCCAACCTCGACTTCACCCTGGCCAAGGCGGCGATGGAGCTGCGCGGCACCGTGCACGTGCCCGAGGCCGACATCGATCTGGAACGCTTGGACCGCGGCACCTCGGTGTCCGAAGACGTGGTGGTGCTCGACCCGGCCGATCCGGAAGAGTCGCGCACCTCGCCGCTGGACATGGACCTGACCGTCAGCCTCGGCGAAAAGGTGAAGATGACCGGGTTCGGCCTGAAGGGCGCGCTGACCGGCAAGATGCAGGTCTGGGCCAAGCCCGGCCGCGAAATGACCGCCAATGGCGGCCTGGAAGTGAGCGGCCGCTACAAGGCGTACGGGCAGGACCTGACCATCACCCGCGGCAACCTCAACTGGAACTACAACGCGGTGTCCGACCCGCGCATCAACATCCGTGCCGAGCGACGGATCGGTGATGTCACCGCCGGCATCGACGTGACCGGGCGTGCCCAGCAACCGCGTGCCGACGTGTGGTCCGATCCGGCGATGTCGCAGTCCGAGGCACTGGCCTATCTGGTGCTGGGACGCAGCCTGACCGGCGCCAGCAGCGACCAGGCGCAGCAGGTCAACGCGGCCTCGGCGGCGCTCTCGGCTGGCAGTGGCCTGCTCGCCTCGCAGCTGGGTGCCAAGCTGGGCCTGGATGATGCAGGCGTGAGCCAGTCGCGCGCGCTGGGCGGCTCGGTGATCGGCGTCGGCAAGTACATCTCGCCCAAGCTGTACGTGGGGTACGGCGTGTCGCTGGTGGGCGCAGGTTCGGTGATCACGCTGAAGTACCTGCTGCGCCGCGGGTTTGATGTGGAAGTGGAGTCGAGCACGGTGGAAAACCGTGGGTCGATCAACTGGCGGCGGGAGAAATAACCCGCCGTGGCATCCCTGTAGAGCCGAGCCATGCTCGGCTTCCGCGCGCAGCGCGGTCTGCAGGAAGAGCAGCCGAGCATGGGCTCGGCTCTACCTGAGAGGCCCCCAACCATCGGCCGTTGCCCCATCCGGCCCCAGCGGCTATGGTCCCGGGCTGTTCTGTCGTACCGGATTGCCTCATGTCACCACGCAAAGCCCTTCCCACCGCCCTGGCCCTGGGCCTGACCCTCGCCGCCGGTGCCCACGCCGATGAAGGCATGTGGATGCCGACCCAGCTGCCGGAACTGGCCAAGCCGCTGCAGGCCGCAGGCTTCAAGGGCAATCCGGCCGACCTGGCCAATGTCACCGCGCCGCCGCTGAGCGCCGTGGTGCGCGCCGGTGGTGGTACCGGTTCGTTCGTGTCCGCCGACGGCCTGCTGCTGACCAACCACCACGTGGCGATGGGCGTGATCCAGTACAACAGCTCGCCCGAGCACGACCTGATCACTGGTGGCTTCATCGCCAACGGCCGTGCCGACGAGCGCCCGGCCAACCCGGACTTCCGCGTGCTGGTCACCGTCGGCTTCGACAAGGTGACCGACCAGGTGCTGGCGCAGGCCCGTGGCAAGACCGGCCGCGCCTACTTCGATGCCGTCGATGCCGCCAGCAAGCAGATCGTGGCCGAGTGCGAGAAGGACGGCAGCGTGCGCTGCTCGGTGGCCAACATGTACTACGGCACCGATTTCTATCGCATCGCCCAGCTGGAACTGAGCGACGTGCGCCTGGTGTACGCGCCGCCGCGCGCGATCGGCAACTATGGCGATGAGATCGACAATTTCATGTGGCCGCGCCACACCGGCGACTTCACCCTGCTGCGCGCCTATGTCGGCAAGGACGGCAAGCCGGCCGCCTACAGCAAGGACAACGTGCCCTACCAGGCACCGGCGCACCTGCAGATGTCGGTGGAAGGCCCGAAGGAAGGCGACTACGCGATGCTGGCCGGTTACCCGGGCATCACCTATCGCCACCGCACCGCGGCCGAATTCGCCGGCCAGATCGATGCCGTGCTGCCGCGCCGCGTGTCGGTGTTCCAGCAGATGATCGACACCATCGAGGCTGCCACCGCCAAGGACGCGCAGGCGCGTACCCGCTATGCCTCGCAGCTGCAGTCGCTGAAGAACAACCGCAAGCGCGCCGCTGGCGAACTGGAAGGCCTGCTGCGCAGCGACGCCAAGGCCCAGCGTGCCGCCGACGAGACCGCGATGCTGGCCGCGACCGACCGCAAGTATCAGGGCGACATCAAGGCGTTGCTGGCCAACCTGTCGCAGGGCGCGGCGGTGGGCGAGCGTGACCTGCTGCTGGACCAGATCGCCGCGCAGAGCCAGCTGCTGCGCTCTGCGCTGCTGCTGGAGCGCCTGCGCATCGAATCGGCCAAGCCTGACGCGCAGCGCGAGAGCGGTTACCAGCAGCGCGACCAGGCGATGATCGAAGGCGTGCTCAAGCAGGTCCAGCGCCGCTACGCGCCGGAGGTCGAGAAGGCCCTGCTGACCACCCTGCTGACCCGCTACCAGCAGCTGCCGGACGCGCAGCGCGTGGCCGAGTTCGACGCGGCCTTCGGCCGCACCCCGCAGCAGCTGGCCACGGCGCTGGACACCCTGTACGCCGGAACCCAGCTGGGCGATGAGGCGCAGCGCCTGTCGCGCTTTGCCGCCGCACGCGAAGGCAAGGCCCTGGCCGCCGATCCGCTGATCGCCGTGGCCGGCCCGCTGGTGGCCGCGCAGCTGCGCATCGAAAACGAGAGCAAGACCCGCGAAGGCGAGCAGTTGCGCCTGCGCCCGGCGTACATGCAGGCGCTGTTCGCCTGGCGTGCCAAGCAGGGCCGCGCCGTGTACCCGGATGCCAACCGCACCCTGCGCATCAGCTACGGCAGGGTCGAGGCACTGCACCCGCGCGATGGCGTGACCTACTCGCCGGTGACCACCGTGGCCGGCATCGTCGAGAAGAACACCAACGCCTATCCGTTCGACGCACCCAAGCCGCTGCTGGCCGCGATCGCCAAGGGTGACTTCGGCAGCACTGCCGACCCGGCGCTGAAGACCCAGACGGTCAACTTCCTGACCAACCTGGACACCACCGGCGGCAACTCCGGCTCGCCGGTGCTCAACGCCAAGGGCGAACTGATCGGCCTGAACTTTGACAGCAACTGGGAGTCGGTCAGCGCCAGCTGGTGGTTCGACCCGCGCTACAAGCGTGCCGTGCACGTGGACATGCGCTACCTGCGCTGGCTGCTGGCCAAGGTCTACCCGGCACCCGAGCTGCTGAAGGAAATGGGCGTACCGGCCCAGTAAACCGGTACCTGGCAGGCGCCCACCGCTTCCTGGTGGGTGCCCATTGATTCCCGGTAGGTGCCCACTGTCAGTGGGCACGGATGTCCCCGCCACGACCAACGGTCGTGACCCACCAGACGGACCAATGGTCGTGACCCACCGCCATGACCTACCCGCACGACCAGCGGTCGTGATCTACTGACCCCTGTCCTGACGGAAACGCACGCGTGGTCTCCAGCTGGATCCTGCTGCTGGTCTCGGTTGCCTATGCCGCGCTGCTGTTCGGCGTGGCGTGGTGGGGCGACCGTCGGCCGATGTATCCCGACCGGCCGTGGCTGCGGCCGGTGGTGTACAGCCTGGCGCTGGCCGTGTACTGCTCGTCGTGGACCTTCTACGGCGCGGTCGGCACCGCTGTGCGCAATGGCGTGGGCTATCTGCCGATCTACATCGGCCCGTTGCTGCTGCTGCTGTTCGGCTGGCGCATCATCGAGCGCCTGGCGCTGATCGCGCGCAGCCAGAACGTGGTCTCCATTGCTGATTTCATCTCCTCGCGCTTCGGCCGCTCGCGGCGGCTGGCGGCGCTGGTGGCGATCATCGCGCTGATCGGCATCATTCCGTACCTGGCGCTGCAGTACAAGGCGGTGGCGATGAGCCTGCAGGTCCTGACCGGCAACACCGGCCCGACCGGCTTCTTCACCGATCCCGCGCTGTACGTGGCGCTGCTGATGGCGCTGTTCGCCACCCTGTTCGGTACCCGCCAGGTCGATGCCACCGAACACCACCACGGCATGATGCTGGCCATCGCCTTCGAATCGGTGATCAAGCTGCTGGCGATGCTGGCCGTGGGCGTGTTCGCCTACCTCTGGCTGAGCAACCGCACCGACGCGGTGGTCGAGTCGGTGCATACGCTGTTCACCGGCCTGCCGCCGGTGGGCTTCATCTCGCAGACCCTGCTCAGTTTCCTGGCCATCATCTGCCTGCCGCGCCAGTTCCACGTGGCCGTGGTCGAGTGCGGCGATGTGCGCGACGTGCGCCGCGCGCGCTGGATGTTCGGCGGCTACCTGGTGCTGATCTCGGGCATGGTGCTGCCGATCGCCACCGCCGGCGTGACCCTGTTCGGCACCGGCGGCAGCGTCGCCGACGACTCGATGGTGCTGGCGCTGCCGTTGGCCGAAGGCCGCAATGCGCTGGCGCTGATCGCCTACGTGGGCGGCTTCTCGGCGGCCACCGGCATGGTCATCGTGTCGTCCATCGCGCTGGCCACCATGGTCAGCAACGACCTGGTGATGCCGGTGCTGCTGCGTCGGAGCGGTGACCACCAGGAGGCCGCCGACGTCGCCTCGCGCGTGCTGTGGATCCGCCGCCTGGCGATCCTGCTGCTGGCGCTGATGGCGTACAGCTACTACCGCACCAGCAGCAACGACAGCACGTTGGCCTCGTACGGCCTGATGGCGTTCGCGGCGGTAGCGCAGTTCGCGCCCGGCCTGATCGGCGGCCTGTACTGGCGCGGTGCCAGCCGGCGCGGCGTCGAAGTGGGCATGCTGCTGGGCTTCGCCACCTGGCTGTACACCCTGCTGCTGCCGGCGATGACCATGGCCGGCTGGGTCGACGCCGCCTGGGTGCAGCACGGCCCGTTCGGCATCGAGTGGCTGCGTCCGCAGCAGCTGTTCGGCATGTCCGGCTGGGATCCGCTGACCCACGGCACGTTCTGGTCGCTGCTGGTCAACGCGGCGACGATGATGCTGGTGTCCGCGCGCTGGCGCCCCGGTGTGGACGAGCGGCTGCGCGCCGCGCCGTTCCTCGACCCGTATGCCGAGCGCCCGTCGGTGGCCGGTGGCTGGCCCGGTCATGTGCACGTGGGCGACCTGCTGGCACTTGCCTCGCGCGTGGTCGGCGAGCGCCATGCGCGGCGCTCGTTCTTCGAGCAGGCACAGTCGCTGGGCCGCGAGCTGCAATCCTCGGCGCCGGCCGACCGGCCGTGGGTGCAGTTCACCGAACGCCTGCTGGCCGCGTCGATTGGTGCGGCCTCGGCGCGCCTGCTGCTGACCAGCCTGCTGCGTGGCTCGGGCATGGACCTTGGCGAAGTGGTGGCGGTGCTGGACGAAGCCGGGCAGGAACTGCGCTTCAACCGCGAGATCCTGTCGACCACGCTGGAGAACATCAGCGCCGGGGTCAGCGTGGTCGATCCGGACATGCGCCTGACCGCGTGGAACCGCCGCTACCAGGACATGTTCGGTTACCCCGACGGCATGCTCTACGTGGGCCGCCCGGTGGCCGACCTGATCCGCTACAACGCCGAGCGCGGCGAGCTGGGCGAGGGCGATATCGAAGTGCAGATCAACCGCCGCATCGGCTACATGCGCGCCGGTTCGCCGCACGTGTTCGAGCGCACCCGCAGCGACGGCAAGGTGATCGAGATGCGCGGCCAGGCGCTGCCCGGCGGCGGCTACGTGACCAGCTACAACGACATCACCGACTACAAGCACGCCGAAAAGGCGCTGCTTGAAGCCAACGAGACGCTGGAACAGCGCGTCGCCGAGCGCTCGCATGAGGCCGAGGTCGCACAGCAGTCGAAGACGCGCTTCCTGGCGGCGATCAGCCACGACGTGCTGCAGCCGCTGAACGCCGCGCGCCTGTTTGCGTCCGCGCTGCGCGACAGCGATCACGTGAGCGACGAGCAGAAGCATCTGGCCGAACGCGTAGACGCGTCGCTGCGTGCGGCTGAGGAGCTGCTCGATGGCCTGCTGGACGTGTCACGGCTGGATGCGGGTGGCCTGCACCCGGTGATCGGCGAATTCGACGTGAGTGCGTTGATGCGCGAACTGGCGGCGCAGTACACGCCGGTCGCCGCCGGTCGTGGCCTGCGCCTGGACCTGTTCGCGCGCCCGGCGTGGGTACGCAGTGATCGCCGCCTGCTGCGCCGCGTGCTGCAGAATTTCCTGGCCAACGCGTTGCGCTACACCCGCCAGGGGCGCATCGTACTGGCGGTGCGCCATTGTGGCGACGAAGTGGAGCTGCAGGTATGGGATACCGGTCCCGGCATTCCCGAGCAACACATGCGGCAGATCTTCGATGAGTTCCACCGTTACCAGCAGCCGTTCGACTGGGGCGAGCAGGGTCTGGGGCTGGGCCTGTCGATCTGCCAGCGCATCTCGCGCCTGCTTGACCATCGCCTCAATGCGCGCAGCCGCGTCGGCAGCGGCTCGATGTTCTCGATCATCCTGCCACGGGTTGCGCCCTTGCCCGGCTACACCGAGCCTGCCAAGGCGACCCAGGCCGTGGCCACACCGGTGCGCAGCGATTCGCTGGCGGGCCTACGGGTGCTGTGCGTGGACAACGACGAGGAAATCCTCGACGGCATGCGCGCGCTGCTCGGCCGCTGGCAGGTGCAGGTGATCACCGCCGCCACCGTCGACCAGGCACTGGAGAAGATCGCCGAGCGCCCGCAGGTGATGCTGGTGGACTACCACCTGCATGACCGCATGGACGGCCTTGATGCGCTGGTGGCGCTGCGCGAGGCGGCCGGCTATCCGCTGCCGGGTGCGCTGCTGACCGCCGATGGCCGCGACGAGCTGAAGCGGATGGCGCGCGAGCGTGGCTACCGCGTGCTGACCAAGCCGATCAAGCCGGCCTCGCTGCGCGCCTTCCTCGGCGCGCTGCGCGACGCCGGCAATAGCGACGCCTGATTGGCAACTGTAGAGCCGAGCCCATGCTCGGCTCCCCCACGCAGTGCGGGGCTGATATAGCCATCGCTATACAAACCAGCCCTGCCTGCGCGTTTCGATGGAAATGCGCCACGCGCGGATCGCGATGCTAAGCTTCGCGTCCCCTTGGGGAGTAGCCGGATTCCTTCGCAGGAATCGTCCACGTCAACACACTCGGCCAGTGCGCCGTGGCGTGGACAACCATGATGGTTGGCGAGACCAGCGGCCCGCGCGCGCAACGTCAGGTTGGGCGCGAGCGCAGGCCGTGCGTCCGTCCTTGCCCGACCTCAGCAGCCGCCAATGTCCCCCATTTCGATCCTCCTGATCGGCTTTGCCATGTCCACCGATGCCTTCGCTGCGGCGATCGGCAAGGGTGCGGCCATGCGCAAGCCGGTGTTCCGCGATGCACTGCGGGCCGGCATCATCTTCGGCGTCATCGAGGCGATCACGCCCATCATCGGCTGGCTGCTCGGTCGCGCCGCGCTGCAGTACGTCGAAGCCTTCGACCACTGGATCGCCTTCGGCCTGCTCGGCGCGCTGGGCATCCACATGATCTACAACGGCCTGCGCCCGGACAGTGCCGAGGAAGACGAAGACCCTTCGCAGCACCACGGCTTCTGGAAGCTGGCGCTGACCGGTTTCGCCACCAGCATCGACGCGATGGCCGTGGGCATCGGCCTGGCCTTCATGGACGTGCATATCGGCGTGATGGCGGCGGTCATCGGTCTGTGCACGCTGACCATGGTCACCGTCGGCATCATGCTCGGCCGCGTGCTGGGCAGCATGGTCGGCAAGCGTGCCGAGATCATCGGCGGCGTGATCCTGATGATCATCGGCGCGACGATCCTGTACGAACACCTGCACGGCGTGGGGTAAGCAGGGAAATCTGTAGAGCCGAGCCCACGCTCGGCTGCTTTGCATGGCAGCCGAGCATGGGCTCGGCTCTACATCAGGGTTTTGGCTGACAAGCATTGCGGTGTTGCACTGATGGAGAGGCTGTCACGCGTGCCATAGCGTCTTCGCATGGCCAGTCCCGCACTCCGTTATGGTCGTTGGTCGCATACCGGCAATGTCTATGCCCTTACGTCGGTGACGCATGCGCGTCGTCCCTGGTTCAGTGACAAGGGCAACGTCGATCTGCTGATCGAAGCGCTGCGCACAGTCGAGCAAACCGGTCGTACCTTCTCCCTGGCCTGGGTGATCATGCCGGACCACCTGCATTGGTTGATCGAGCTGCGTACGGGCACGCTGGCCGGCTGCATGCAGATCCTGAAGTCCCGGAGTGGAAGATCCATCGCCAGGCGCGTTGATGCCAACGCGCCGATCTGGCAGCCGGGATACTACGACCACGCGCTGCGCAGCGATGAATGCCTGCACACGCAGGCGGTGTATATCGCGGCCAATCCGGTGCGTGCTGGGCTGGCCACGCGCATCGGGGAATACCCCTATGTGTGGAGTCGATGGTTGCTTGAGGAGTGATTGGTATTGAGGCAAAGAGCAGCCGAGCGTGGGCTCGGCTCTACAGGGGCATCATGACGTCTGTAGAGCCGAGCCCATGCTCGGCTCCGCAGTCCGTCACCTTCAGTCTTCTTCCGGCGGCAGCACGATGGCGTCGTCGTCGATCGCCAGCTTGCCGGCCATCAGCACGGCCTGGGTGCGGTTGGTTACGCCCAGCTTGCGCAGGATGGCGGTGACGTGGGCCTTGATCGTCGCTTCGGAGACGTTGAG
The DNA here is from genome assembly GCF_030985515.1 of Stenotrophomonas sp. Sm10. Lineage (NCBI taxonomy): Bacteria > Pseudomonadati > Pseudomonadota > Gammaproteobacteria > Lysobacterales > Lysobacteraceae > Stenotrophomonas > Stenotrophomonas sp. Sm10. The sequence goes on along the minus strand of NZ_JAPTFO010000051.1, from coordinate 6,031 downwards.
GTCGTAGGCGATCTGCTTGTTCAAGCGCCCGGCGCCCAGCATCTGCAGCACGCGGAACTGCTGCGGGGTCAGCTCGCGCAGGCGCTGGCCGACTTCGCGTTCTTCGCTGCCGGTAGGCGGCACGTTGTGCGCTTCCGGCGGTGCCCAGGTCTCGCCATCGAGGATGGCGCCCAGCGCATGGCCGATGGTGTCCGAATCCGCAGACTTCGGAATGAAGCCCAGCGCGCCGTGGTCGAGCGCGCGGCGCATCACCGTCGCCTCTTCGCGCGCGGACACCACTACCACCGGCAGGTGCGGATGCAGCGAGCGCATGTGCACCAGTGCATTGAAACCCTGCGCACCGGGCATGTTGAGATCCATCAGGACCAGGTCGGCGTCGTTGTGCTGGTCGGCCAGCGCGTACAGCGCTTCCACGCTGTCTGCCTCGAACAGCTGCACGCCGGGGATGACCCGCTGCACGGCGCCGCGCAGGGCTTCGCGGAACAGCGGGTGGTCATCGGCAATCAGGAGGGTGGTCATGGTCGGGGGGAACCGTGGGGGAAAGCAGATGGGGTCAGAGCCCTTTCCTTGCGGAAAGGGATCCGACCCCGGGTCGTACGTCAGCGCACCTTGCGCTCGTCCACCAGCGACGCCACCACCGACGGATCGGCCAGTGTCGAGGTGTCGCCGAGCTGGTCCGGCGCGTTTTCGGCAATCTTGCGCAGGATGCGGCGCATGATCTTGCCCGAGCGGGTCTTCGGCAGGCCCGGTGCCCACTGCAGGTGGTCCGGTGTGGCGATCGGCCCGATTTCCTTGCGCACCCAGGCGATCAGCTCCTTGTGCAGTTCATCGCTCGGGGCCTCTTCGGCCACCAGGGTGACGTAGGCGTAGATGCCCTGGCCCTTGACGTCGTGCGGGAAGCCCACGACCGCCGCTTCGGCCACCTTCGGATGCGAGACCAGCGCGCTTTCCACTTCGGCGGTGCCGATGCGATGGCCGGACACATTGATCACGTCGTCGACGCGGCCGGTGATCCAGTAATAGCCGTCTTCGTCGCGGCGGCAACCGTCACCGGTGAAGTAGCTGCCCGGGTAGGTGCGGAAGTAGGTATCGATGAAGCGCTGGTGGTCGCCGTACACCGTGCGCATCTGGCCCGGCCAGGAGTCACGGATGATCAGGTTGCCCTCGGTCGGGCCGTCCTGGATCTCGCCATCGGCATTGACCAGCGCCGGCTGCACGCCGAAGAAGGGCAGGGTGGCCGACCCCGGCTTGAGGTCCATCGCGCCGGCCAGCGGCGAGATCAGGATGCCGCCGGTTTCGGTCTGCCACCAGGTATCGACGATCGGGCAGCGGCTGTCGCCGACCACTTCGTAGTACCAGCGCCAGGCTTCCGGATTGATCGGCTCGCCGACGCTGCCGAGCAGGCGCAGCGACGCGCGCGAGGTCTTCTTCACCGGCTCCTCGCCTTCGCGCATCAGCGCACGGATGGCGGTCGGGGCGGTGTAGAAGATGCTCACCTTGTGCTTGTCGATGACGTTCCAGAAGCGCGAGGTGTCCGGATAGTTCGGCACGCCTTCGAACATCAGCGAGGTCGCACCGTTGGCCAGTGGCCCGTACACGATGTAGCTGTGGCCGGTGACCCAGCCGACGTCGGCGGTGCACCAGTAGATGTCGTCCTCGCGCAGGTCGAACACCGCTTCATGGGTGTAGGCCGCGTACAGCAGATAGCCGCCGGTGGTGTGCAGCACACCCTTCGGCTTGCCGGTGGAGCCGGAGGTGTAGAGGATGAACAGCGGGTCTTCCGCGTTCATGCGTTCCGGTTCGCAGGTGGACGGCTGGCTGTCCACCACATCGTGGAACCAGCGGTCGCGCGGGGCCTGCATGTCCACCGCGCCGCCGGTGTGGCGCACCACCAGCACGGTTTCAACCGTGTTCGTGCCCGGCAGCTTCAGCGCGGCATCGACGTTGGCCTTCAGCGGAATCCTGCGGCCACCGCGCAAGCCTTCGTCGGCGGTGATGATCAGCTTGCTCTGGCAGTCGCTGACGCGGTCGGCGATCGAGTTCGGCGCGAAGCCACCGAACACCACCGAGTGGATCGCACCGATGCGCGCGCAGGCCAGCATGGCTACTGCGGCGTCGACGATCATCGGCAGGTAGATGGTGACGCGGTCGCCTTTCTTGACGCCGAGGTTGCGCAGCGCGTTGCCGAGGCGGCAGGTGCGCTCGTACAGCTCGCGATAGGTCACATGCTGGGCCGGTGCATCCGGGCCGTCCGGCTCGAACAGCAGGGCGGTCTTGTCGGCGCGCGTTTCCAGCTGGCGATCCAGGCAGTTCACGCTGGCATTGAGCTCGCCATCCTCGAACCACTTGATGCGGAAGTCGGACAGGTCATAGCTGACGTTCCTGATCTTCGTCGGCTTGCGCATCCATTGCAGGCGCTCGGCGGCCTTGCCCCAGAATCCATCCGGATCGGCCACCGACGCCTGGTACTGCTGTTCATAGGTCTTCTTGTCGATGCGTGCCTTCGCGGCGAACTGCGGATCGACGGGGTAGATATCAGCCATGGCACCCTCACTTGCACGTTGACTTTGTATGTGCGGTCGCAGCATTGCAACGACCGATCCCCCTCAGTTTGCCCCATCCACCCCCGGCCGCGTCACCACCCTGGTTAGACCATGGTCGAAAGTGAGCGCCTTGCAGGCCCGGGTTCGACCAATGGCGAATAGCCGCTATACATAATCGCCCCGCAGTCTCGGCTCGACCGTGCCCCACGCGCGGCATCACCTTGCCACTTGGGAGAGAGGGCAACATGAGCCACCGTACGTTGAAAGCCGTGCGCACACCTTTGGCGGCCTGCCTGCTGGTCGCCCTGGTCGCACCGGGCATGGCGTTCGCAGAGACCGCCAAAGAGAAGGCACTGGAAGCACGCGTTGCCGAACTGGAACGCCAGGTCCAGCTGCTGCTGTCTTCGCAGCAACAACAACAGACCCAGATCAGCCAGACCCAGCAGGCCGTGACCGAAGTGCGCACGGTGCAGGCCGAGCAGAAGCCGGTCGCACAGGTGCCGGCCGGCAAGCAGCCGATCCAGGTCACCACCCTCACCCCGGGCGCCGCGCCGGGCACCACGGTCAAGATCGGCGGCTTCATCAAGGCCGACTTCCTGGCCACCCAGACCAGCGATGGCCAGCTGGCCGACGACGCGACCGGCCGTTCGCTGTACCTGCCGGGCCAGACCCCGGTCGAAGGCGCTGGCGGCAGCGGCAAGCGCTCGGGCACCGATTTCAACGCCCATGCCAAGTTCTCGCGCTTCAACCTGGGCATCGACAACGTCAGCGAATCGGGCAACAAGGCCGGTGCGTTCTTCGAGATGGACTTCTTCGGCAACTCGCTGGGCAACCAGACCGCCACCAATACCTACGGTGTGACCCTGCGCCACGCCTACATGTACTGGAACAACTGGCTGGCCGGCCAGACCTGGTCCAACTTCATGGACGCGGCCGCACTGCCGGAAGCGGTCGACTTCGTCGGCCCCACCGACGGCGTGATCTTCGTGCGCCAGGCGCAGGTGCGCTACACCCAGGGCGGCTTCAGCGTCGCACTGGAAAACCCGGAAACCACCACCCTCACCGGCACCCGCAACCCCGTCACCGGTGCCTGGACCAATGCCAGCGCCAACTCCGACCGTGGCAGCCTGCCCGACCTGACCCTGCGCTATGGCTGGAAGGGCGACTGGGGCACCTTCGGCGTCGGCGGCATCGTCCGTCAGCTGAAGGTCGACAACCAGGCCACCGGCGCGAAGGCCGACAAGGTGGCCGGCGGCCTGACCCTGGGCGGCAAGTGGGTGATGGGTGACAGCGATTCGCTGCACTACCAGCTGACCGGCGGCGAAGGCATCGCCCGCTACATCGGCCTGGGCATCACCGCCGACAGTGCCTACGACGTGGCCCGCGACGAGCTCAACCCGACCGGCGTGCTGGCCGGCTACGTCGGCTGGCGGCATGCGTTCTCGCCGAAGCTGCGCACCAACCTGATCTACGCCCGCAGCGACTACGACAACGACAGCATCCTCGGCCCGCTGGTGACCAAGAGCGTGCAGAGCGTCCGCGGCAACATCTTCTATTCACCGCTACCCAAGGTCGATATCGGCGCCGAGCTGATGTATGGCCGTCGCGAAGTGGAGAACGGCAACAAGGGTGACATCACCCGGTTGCAGTTCACCACGAAGTACAGCTTCTAAGAGCGTGCCGGCCAGCGGCCGGCACCTACCGAGATGGGGTGCCGGCCAAGGTCGGCATCTACCGAATTGAGTGCCGACCAACGGTCGGCACCCACCAACAACGATTGCTTCGGAGGGGAAGCGTCCCATGTCCAGTACACCCAGCACCGCACATAAAGCGGGCACCCTGACCAAGGGCCACAAGAAGGTCATCTTCGCATCGAGCCTCGGCACGGTCTTCGAGTGGTATGACTTCTTCCTGTACGGCTCGCTCGCGGCCATCATCGCCAAGCAGTTCTTCAGTGGCGTCAATGAAACCACGGGCATGATCTTCGCCCTGCTGGCGTTCGCCGCCGGCTTCTTCGTGCGTCCGTTCGGCGCGGCCTTCTTCGGCAGCCTCGGCGACCGCATCGGCCGCAAGTACACCTTCCTGGTCACCATCCTGATCATGGGCATCTCGACCTTCCTGGTCGGCGTGCTGCCCAACTACGCATCGATCGGTTTTGCCGCACCGGTGATCCTGATCATCCTGCGCCTGGCCCAGGGTCTGGCGATGGGCGGCGAGTACGGCGGTGCCGCCACCTACGTGGCCGAGCACGCGCCGGACGACAAGCGCGGTCTGTACACCAGCTTCATCCAGTGCACCGCCACGCTGGGCCTGTTCCTGTCGCTGCTGATCATCCTGGCCTGCCGCATGACGCTGGGCAACGAGGCGTTCGAGGCCTGGGGCTGGCGCATCCCGTTCCTGGTGTCGATCCTGCTGCTGGGCATTTCGGTATGGATCCGCCTGCAGCTGAGCGAATCGCCGCTGTTCCAGCAGATGAAGGCTGAAGGCAAGGGCTCCAAGACCCCGTTCCGCGACAGCCTGAAGGGCGGCAACCTGAAGCTGATGTTGCTGGTCCTGCTCGGTGCAGCGGCTGGCCAGGCCGTGGTCTGGTACGGCGGACAGTTCTACGCGCTGTTCTTCCTCAGCAGCATGCTGAAGGTCGATGCCACCACCTCCTACCTGCTGATCGCCGCAGCGCTGGCACTGGGCACGCCGTTCTTCATCTTCTTCGGCTGGCTGTCCGACCGCATCGGCCGCAAGAAGATCATCCTGGCCGGCTGCCTGCTGGCGGCCATCACCTACATCCCGATCTTCAAGGGCCTGACCCACTTCGCCAACCCGGCCATCGAAGAAGCGCGCAGCAACTCCCCGGCACTGGTCGTCGCCGACCCAGCCACCTGCTCGTTCCAGTTCGATCCGGTGGGCCTGCGCAAGTTCACCAGCTCCTGCGACGTGGCGACCGCCGCGTTGACCAAGGCCGGTGTGCCGTACGACGTGCAGCCCGCCGCCGCCGGTTCGCTGGCGATGGTGAACGTGGGCAGTGCCAGCGTCACCTCGTATGAGGCCGCCGGCCTGACCAAGGAAGAAGGCAAGGCCAAGGCCGATGCGTTCGGCGCGGAACTGAAGACCGCCCTGACCTCTGCCGGCTACCCGGCCAAGGCCGATGGTGCGCGCATCAACATTGCCGGCACCATCTTCATGCTGTGGCTGCTGGTGCTGTACGTGACCATGGTCTACGGCCCGATCGCCGCCTACCTGGTGGAACTGTTCCCGACCCGCATCCGCTACACCTCGATGTCGCTGCCGTACCACATCGGCAACGGCTGGTTCGGTGGCTTCCTGCCGGCGATCTCCTTCGCGCTGGTGGCCGGTACCGGCAACCTGTACTACGGCCTGTGGTACCCGATTGCGATCGCACTGATGTCGGTGGTGATCGGCGGCCTGTTCCTGCGCGAAACCAAGAACGTGGATATCACCAAGTAACTGGCGTGCCGACCAACGGTCGGCAC
>NZ_JAPTFO010000050.1:0-34384 GCF_030985515.1 Stenotrophomonas sp. Sm10 | reverse complement strand
GGCCAACGGCCGGCACGACCGGGCGGGGCGGCTGAGCGGCCGGTGAAGCCGTCCGTCGGAAAGGTGGCACCCGACCCCGGAAACCCGGATAATGCACAAAAGCCGGACGGGCCTCCCCGTCCGGCTTTTTCCGTGTCTGGGCCTTCCATCGCCGGCCGCTCCCCGTTTGGAGCCGCCCTCCAGGTGCTGGCCAGCCCCGCCACGGTTTACCCGTCCGCGGCCCCGATGGCCGCTACAAATCGAGGAGCCCGTCATGGGTCAGTCTGTCGTAGTGTTGGGTGCCCAGTGGGGCGATGAAGGCAAGGGCAAGATCGTCGATCTGCTCACTGAGGAAATCGGCGCCGTCGTGCGCTTCCAGGGTGGCCACAATGCCGGCCACACCCTGGTCATCAACGGCAAGAAGACCGTCCTGCACCTGATCCCGTCGGGCATCCTGCGTGACGACGCGCTGTGCCTGATCGGCAACGGCGTGGTGATCTCGCCGGCCGCGCTGCAGAAGGAAATCGCCGAGCTGGAAGCCTCCGGCGTGGAAGTGCGTTCGCGCCTGAAGATCTCCCCGGCCGCGCCGCTGATCATGCCGTACCACATCGCCCTGGACCAGGCGCGCGAACGCGCTGCCGGTGGCAAGGCGATCGGCACCACCGGCCGTGGCATCGGCCCGGCCTACGAAGACAAGGTGGCGCGTCGCGGCATCCGCATCGCCGACCTGCATTACCCGAAGCAGCTGGAAGAACTGCTGCGCACCGCGCTGGATTACCACAACTTCGTGCTGACCAAGTATCTGAACACCGATGCGGTCGACTTCCAGAAGACCTTCGACGAGGCGTTGGCCTTCGGCGAATACGTGCAGCCGATGAAGTCCGACGTGGCCGGCATCCTGCACGACCTGCGCAAGCAGGGTAAGCGCGTGCTGTTCGAAGGCGCGCAGGGTGCGCTGCTGGACATCGATCACGGCACCTACCCGTACGTCACCAGCTCCAACACCACCGTCGGTGGTGCGCTGGCCGGTTCCGGCGTCGGCGCCGATTCGATCGACTACGTGCTGGGCATTGCCAAGGCGTACGCCACCCGCGTCGGCGGCGGCCCGTTCCCGACCGAACTGGACGACGAAGTCGGCCAGGGCATCCGTGACCGCGGCGCCGAGTACGGCGCTTCGACCGGCCGCCCGCGTCGCTGCGGCTGGATGGACATCGTCGCGCTGAAGCGCGCCGTGGCCATCAACGGCATCAGCGGCCTGTGCATCACCAAGCTGGACGTGCTGGACGGCATGGAAAAGCTGAAGGTCTGCATCGCCTACGAATACAACGGCAAGCGCACCGAATATGCTCCGCTGGATGCGCAGGGCTGGGAAGAGTGCACCCCGGTGTACCTGGAGTTCCCGGGCTGGAGCGAGAACACCCACGGCATCACCCAGTGGGACGAGCTGCCGCCGGCGGCACGCGCCTACCTGCGTTCGCTGGAAGAACTGGCCGGCTGCCCGATCAGCATCGTTTCGACCGGCCCGGACCGCGACCACACCATGGTCCTGCAGGATCCGTTCGCCTGAGGGCGTGACTGGTAGCGCCGGGCCACGCCCGGCGTCGCTGAAAGAAGAAGCCCCGCGAAAGCGGGGCTTCTTCATTACCGTGTGGGCAGGCCAGCGGGGAAGCGACGCGGTGACCAGCATGCCAGCGTGAAAGGCGAGACGGTTCTGTTCGTGCTGGTCCCAAGGGCTGCCTTGGCGGTGTTCACCTTCACCTTGCGGCGCTGGCAGCGCCGGCCGTCGAAGCAGGCGGCTTCAGCAACGGGTACGGGTTGATGGATTTGCCCTTCCACCACTGTTTTTCCGGTCCCAGCACGTGCACCTCGAAGTGCAGGTGCGGCGCCTCGGCGCTGGCGTTACCGGTGCTGCCGACGTAGCCGATCACCTCCCCGCGCTTGATCACCTGCTTCTCGGCCAGGCCATCGGCATAGCGCTGCAGGTGCGCGTAGTAGTAGCACCAGCGTCCACTGGGCTCGAACTGATAAATCGTCAGGCCACCGCGCTTGCTGTCGAACAGCTTTTCTACCGTGCCGTCGGCCACCGCGAGTACCGGAGTACCCGCATCGGCCATGATGTCGATGGCATCGTGCACGCGGCCCTCGCTGCGTGCATCGGTGAACGTGTCGCGCAGCTGGGACGCCTGGATGCCCTGCACCGGCAGCAGCAGACCGGCTGGCGCATCGGTGGCGTTGGACGGCGGCACGGCCGTGGGAGCCGGGGCGTCCACGCCCGGCGTTGCAGCCGCAGCCACCGCAGGTTGCACTGCGGGCGGGGCAACCGCCACCGGCTCACCTGCATCGCGGTGCAGCCACCAGCCCACTCCCACGCCCAGCAGCACGCCCAGCACGATCAGCTGCGAAAGGCGCATCGGCTCACTCCTGCATCACCACGGGCACCGAAGTATCCACCGCATCGGCCACGCGCAGCGCATCCCAGTTGGTCATGCGCACGCAGCCATGCGATTCTGTCTTGCCGACGTGGCCGGGTTCGGGTGTGCCATGCAGGCCGTAGTGCGGCTTGGACAGGTCGATCCAGACCCGCCCGACCGGATTGTTCGGGCCCGGCGGCAGCGTCGCCTTCTTTTCGCCCTTGCGCGCATCCCAGAACAGCTTCGGGTTGTAGTGGAACGGCGGGTCGCGATACACGCCGAGAATCTTCCATTCGCCGATCGGCAGCGGATCGTGCTGGCTGCCGGATGAGACAGGCACCTGTGCGATCACTTTGCCCTGCGCATCCAGCAATTGAAGTGTGGAGTCGGACTTGTCGACCACGATCTTCGCCGCCTTCGGCAAGTCCCCCGTTCCGATGTTGGGCACCTGGATGCGGCTGCCGGCCTTGGCCAGATCGACGCCGGGATTGAGTGCCTTCAGCAGCTCAGGGGAGGCGTGGAAGCGCTCGCCCAGGCCTTCTTCCACGCTGCTGAAGCCCAGCGACTTCAGCTTGGCCTGTGCGGCGGGCCCTTTCGGTATGGCCTGGAACGGGCCGGCAACATCTTCAGCCGTGAGCGTATAGCTTGCCAGCGGCGTGATCGTATCGGCCTGCAGGGCCTTCCAGGTAGCGTCATCCAGTTCACCCGTTACGCTCAGCCCATGCGCCGCCTGGAAGCCCGACACCGCGCGCCGCTGGTTGCTGCCCACTTCGCCATCGATCTGGCCGGGGGAAAAATTCGCGCGATCCAGCAGCACCTGGGCGTGCAGGACAGAGCGGGGTGCGGTGTCCGGTCCTGCCTTCTCGGCAATGGGGGCAGGCAGGCCAGGCGGCGGCGCCTGCGCGAAGGCAGGTGATGCCAGCAGCGAGAGAGCGAGCAGGGCGGATCGGGGCATGGGTAACGGCATCGGGGACTCCAGCAGGGAACGCGACCACCTTGCCCGCAGACGGCGCCGAGCCACCGTGAAAGGGATCTGATGCCCGCATGAGCAGGCACGTCATTGCGGCCGGTTTGCACCGGCAGGTGCCACTGGGACGGCGACTCACCAAGGTGAACAGTGGCCGACGCCATTGGTGGATGGCGATCAAGATTGCCTGCTGTGCCGCCGATAAGGGCGCATCCCCCCGTTTTGGATACCCCCATGAACTACTTGAGGAACGTCAGGGTTGCCTGGCGTCTTGGGCTGGGCTTTGGCCTGTTGCTGCTGCTGGTTGCCGCCGTGGTGGCCACCGGCGCCACTGCCAGTGTCGTGCAGAAGCGCGCGATGCAGCAGGTGGTCGACGTCAGCGTGGCCAAGGTGCGCCTGTTGTCGCAGATGCTTGATGCCAACAACCAGATGATGGTGGTGCGCCGCGAGATGCTGATCCGCCAGGGTGATCACCGCACCAGCGACGAGAAGCGCATTGCTGATCTCGTCAAGCGCTACGAGGCCAGCTGGAGCGCCTACCAGGCGCTGCCCAGTGACGCCGAAGGCAAGGCGATCGCTGAAACCATCGCCGCCAAGCGAGCCGTTGCTCGCCCGCTCAACAAGCAGACCAGCGAACTGATGGAGCAGGGCGATTATCCCGGTGCCGTGGCGCTGACCCTGGGCCCGGTGCAGGACGCCGCCAACGGCTGGAACAAGGCGCTGTCCGATGGCGTGGACTTCGAGGAGAAGGAAAGCCGTGAGGCTGCCGCCGAGGCGATCCGCCTGGGCGAGCGCAGCCTGCTGCAGTTGCTGGTGCTGGGCGGCGTTGCGCTGCTTGCTGGCATCGGCGCCTCGGTGATGATCGGCCGCAGCCTGACCGGTCCGCTGGCGCGCGCGGTGAACCTGGCCGAGCGCCTGTCCAAGGGGCAGCTGGACCAGGAGTTCCGCCTCGGTGGCCGCGACGAGCTGACCCAGCTGGGTGAGGCGATGGCCAGCGTGCGCCAGAGTGTGCAGGCGGCGATCGGCGCGCAGTTGCAGATGGCGGAACAGCACGAGGCCGGCGCAATCCGCTATCGCATGGACGCCAGTGCGTTCCCCGGCGATTTCGGCCGCATGGTGCAGGCCACCAACAGCCTGGTCGAATCGCACGTGCAGGTGGAACTGCTGATGGCTGGAGTAATGCAGCGTTACGCCATCGGTGACCTCAGCCGCGACCTGCCGGACTACCCGGGCGAAAAGGGCACGTTGACCCGCACCCTGGCCGCGGTGAAGCAGAGCCTGATGGCGATCAACGCGCAGATCGATGAACTGGCCCGTGCCGCACGCGCCGGCGATTTCAGCATGCGTGGCGATGCCGGGGCCTTCCAGTACCAGTTCAAGACGATGGTCGAGCACCTCAACGGCATGATGGCCAGTTCGCAGGCCAGCATCGCCGATGTTTCCGACGTGCTGCGCGCGATCTCGCATGGCGACCTGACCGCACGCATGGAGGGCGAGTACGAAGGCGTGTTCGCGCGCATGCGCGACGATGCCAACACCACCACCGCGCAGCTGACCGGCATCGTCCGCGGCATCCAGGTGGCTGCCGACAGCATCAACAACGCGGCGCAGGAACTGGCCGCTGGCAACAACGACCTGTCGCGCCGAACCGAGCAGCAGGCGGCCAATCTGGAAGAAGCGGCCGCGTCGATGGAGGAGCTGACCTCCACCGTACGCCAGAACGCCGAACTGGCGCGTCAGGCCGACAGCGAAGCGCACGCTGCCGGCGCCGCCGTGCGCGAGACCGAGCAGGCGATGGCACAGATGGCATCGGTGATGGGCGAGATTGATCAGTCCTCGGCACGCATCTCGGAAATCTCCACGGTGATCGACGGCATCGCGTTCCAGACCAACATCCTGGCGCTGAATGCTGCAGTGGAAGCCGCGCGCGCGGGCGAGCAGGGGCGTGGCTTTGCGGTGGTCGCCAGCGAGGTGCGTACGCTCGCGCAGCGTGCCGGTGTCGCCGCCAAGGAAATCAAGGAGCTGATCGAAGACGCCGCTGCAAAGGTGAAGAGTGGCCTGGCCGTCACTGTTGAATCGGAAGCCGCGATCGCCCGCGTGGCCCAGGCCAGCTCGCGCACCACCCAGCTGATGAGCGACATCGCAGCGGCCAGCAAGGAACAGGCCGCCGGCATCGAGCAGGTCAACCAGGTGGTGGTGCAGATGGACCAGGTGACCCAGCAGAACGCTGCGCTGGTGGAAGAAGCCACTGCCGCCAGCCGCGCGCTGGAGGAACAGGCGCATGCACTGACCACGTCGGTGTCGGTATTCAAGATGGAAGGCGCGGCGGTCTCCGCTGCGCCCCGTCGCGCAGCCTGAGCGGGCTGCCACTGCAGCGACAGGAATACGGCCGCCTTGAGCGGCCGTATTTCGCTGGAAGGGCCCCATCTACTGCTGCAGGCCCGTGCTGATGCTGACGCAGCCGAAGTTGCGGCATGGATGAGGACGCTCCCCTTCTGACCGAAGCATCAGCCGCGCGCACGCGTACGCGCAGCTTTCTTCGCCGCCACTTTGCGCACGGACTTCTTCGCGGCCCGCGTCTTGGCTGCCTTCTTCGCGGCGGCGCTCCGCGAGGCGGCCGTACTCCCCTTCTTTGCCGCAGCCTTCTTCGCTGTCTTCTTTGCGGCCTTCTTTGTCGCGGTCGTGCGAGCCGGTGCCTTCTTTGCCACCGCCTTCTTTGCCACCGCTTTCTTCGCCGGCGCCTTCTTCGCTGCCGTCTTCCTGGTTGTCGACGTCTTGGCGGTCTTCTTGCGGGTCGCCTTCTTTGTAGTTTTGCGTGCACTGCCGCTACGCTTGCCGCCGCCGTCCTGCTTGTTCACGGTGGCCCAGGCAATGCGCTCGGCGGTGCCTTCACTCGCGCCGCGATCACGTTCGCTTTCCTCGATGTGCTCGGCCTGGCGCTTCTGCTTTTCGGTATATGCGGATTTGTCACCACGGGGCATGACTATTCTCCTGTCGTTGTGGTCAGGCCAGCAGGCGCAGCTTGGGCTCACGCGCCCACTGGCGGGTGGCGGCCGCCGCCAGGAATGCCTTGGCGTCTTCCGCTTCGACGATGCCGGCATCGTTGCCGACCCGCGCCGCCTTCAGCAGCGCTTGGCCTCCCGCGTCGCTGGCGATGGCCTTCAGGTGTGCCCACGCCTGGCTGACGAACTCCAGCGCGGCGCTCTCTTTCGACAACGCCTTTGATGCCTCTACGCTCAGCACCACGGCCACCGCATCGAACACAGCCGATGGCGTGCCTGCCAGTTGCCCATCCGCCGCCTGCATCGCGCCATCGCTCAGCGTGGCGCCACCGACTTTGGGCGCGACCAGCTTCACGTCTGCACCTGCTTTCCTGGCTGCCTTGCTCAGGCTGGCAATGATGCGGGCGTCGGAGCCTTCGTCGAACAGAATGCCGATGCAGCGACCCTGCAGGGTAGGCTTGTTGCGTCCGATCACACGCACCTCGGGAGCGGGAGGCATGTCCCGCGCCGGGGTGGCGGTGGGTGCCGGGTCGGGCAGGGCGGGCAAGGCCAGACCATCGGCCACGCGCCGCGCCAGTGAGTCATCGATGTTGCGCAGATGGCTGACGGTACGTACCCGCACCTTCAGCGTTTCCACCTTGGACAACTCGAACACCAGCGCCGATGCCAGGTGCGCCTGCTCCGGCGTTTCAAGGCTGCGGAAGAACATGCGGGCCTGGCTGTAGTGGTCGGCGAAACTCTCCGCGCGGGTACGGCCCTTGCGGCCATCGTCGGCGCTGGCGTGGCTGCGGAAACCCGCAGGCGTCTCACGCGGTGAGTCCTCCTGCAGCGAACTGGGATCGTAGGCCACCCGGCCCTTGGGCACCTGCATCTGCATATGGCCATCGCGCTGATGATTGGCGAATGGGCACTTCGGGGCATTCACCGGGATCTGGTGGAAATTCGGGCCGCCAAGACGCAGCAGTTGGGTGTCCAGGTAGGAGAACAGGCGGCCCTGCAGCAGTGGGTCGTTGCTGAAGTCGATGCCCGGCGGCACGTTGGCCGGGCAGAACGCCACCTGTTCGGTCTCGGCGAAGAAGTTGTCGGGCCAGCGGTCCAGCACCATGCGCCCGATCACCTGCAACGGCACCAGCGATTCGGGAATGATCTTGGTCGGGTCCAGGTGATCGAACGGGAATGCGTCGGCTTCTTCTTCGGTGAACAACTGCACCGCCAGCTCCCATTCGGGAAAGTCGCCGCGCTGGATGGCCTCGAACAGGTCGCGGCGATGGAAGTCATTGTCGGCTGACTGCAGCTTCAGCGCTTCGTCCCAGACCGTTGACTGGATGCCCAGCTTTGGCCGCCAATGGAACTTGACGAAGGTCGACTCGCCTGCCTCGTTCAGCAGGCGGAAACTGTGCACGCCGAAGCCTTCGATCATGCGCAGCGAGCGCGGAATGGCACGGTCGCTCATTGCCCACATGATCATGTGCATCGACTCGGGCATCAGCGAAATGAAGTCCCAGAAGGTGTCGTGGGCCGAGGCGGCCTGCGGGAAGGCACGGTCCGGTTCCATCTTCACTGCGTGCACCAGGTCCGGGAATTTCATGGCGTCCTGGATGAAGAACACCGGAATGTTGTTGCCGACCAAGTCCCAGTTGCCCTCCCTGGTATAGAACTTGACCGCGAAGCCGCGCACGTCGCGCGGGGTATCCACCGAGCCTGCGCCACCGGCCACGGTCGAGAAACGGGTGAATACGGGTGTCTTCACCCCCACCTCGGTCAGGATACGCGCGCGGGTATGGGAGGCCAGTGACCGGGTCAACTCGAAGTAGCCATGTGCCGCGCTGCCACGTGCGTGCACGATGCGCTCGGGAATGCGTTCGTGATCGAAGTGGGTGATCTTCTCGCGGAGGATGAAGTCTTCCAGCAGCGTGGGCCCCCGAGGCCCCTGTCGCAGGGAGTTCTGGTTGTCTGCCACCGGGATGCCCTGATCGGTGGTCATCACCGGATGGCTGCCCCCGGCCTGCTGGTGGAGCTCATCGCCATTGCCCCGTGGGTGGCTTTCGGGCGGGGTGGTTGCGCGCTTGCCGGTCGGCTTGCTGGCGGCCATGGAGGGTGGCTCCGGATCGTCAAAGGGAACCACGACACTGGAACCGAGCCCGTTAAACCCCGGTCCGGCAAAGGTGAACGTACGGGCAAAAGCGGGCTCGGGTATGCTTGCCGCATGCGAGTCGAGCCCGCCGACATCGAAGCCTTGTTCGACGCCATCCCGGACGTGCTGTTCTTCATCAAGGACCGCCAGGGGCGGTACACCCACGTCAACCAGACCATGCTGCGACGGCTGGGCCTGCGCGCGCGCAAGGACGTGATCGGGCGCACGGCGGCCGAGATCTACCCGACCGGCCTCAGCGCGGACTATGTCGACCAGGATGCCCGCGTGCTGTCCGGCGAGGTGATCGAGAACCTGATGGAGCTGCACCTGTTCGCCAACCGCGAACCGGGCTGGTGCCTGACCTGCAAGCGCCCGCTGCTGGTCGATGGCGCCATCGAGGGCCTGATCGGCATTTCCCGCGACCTGGGCCAGAAGGACAGCCTCGGCACCCAGTACGAGCAGCTGCGGCTGGCGCTGGCCCACCTCAACGCGCACTACGCCGAGAACGTGCGCATGCAGACCCTGCTGGACATCACCGGCTTCTCGCTGTCCAAGCTGGAGCGCAGCTTCCGCAAGGTGTTCCAGATGACCCCGCAGCAGGTGCTGACCCGGCTGCGGATCCAGATGGCCATGCACCTGCTGCACGGTGACGAGAGCATCGCCAGCATCGGCCAGGCCTGCGGTTTCAGCGACCAGAGCGCCTTTACCCGCAAGTTCAAGGCTGAAACCGGTTTCTCGCCGCGTGCCTACCGCGCCCGTATTGGTGGCAGTGTCGGAGAGCCGGCACTGGCCTGAGCCGCCTGCTGCGCTGTGCCTATCCCCGCGGGCATGGGACAGGGTAAGGTGTCGCCCCTGTAGCCCGCCGCCAGCCCTGCCGATGCCCAACTCGATTCCGACCGCTTCGCCGTCCCGCCTCGGACATTCGCTCAAGCCCCGCCAGCTGATCATGATGGGCCTGGGCAGCGCCATCGGCGCCGGGCTGTTCCTCGGCTCGGGCGTGGGTGTGCAGGCGGCCGGTCCGGCGGTCCTGGTGTCGTATCTGGTCGCCGGCGCGCTGGTGATCATCGTGATGAACGCTCTGGGCGAAATGGCGGCGGCCAAACCGACCAGCGGCGCGTTCTCGGTCTATGCCGCCGATGCCATGGGCGCCACCGCCGGTGCCACCGTCGGCTGGTTGTGGTGGGTGCAGCTGGTGATCGTGATCGCCGCCGAAGCGGTAGGCGCGGCCGGGCTGCTGGCCACGGTCTGGCCTGCGGTGCCGGTGCCGATGGCAGCGTTGGCCTTCATGCTGTTCTTCACCGCGATCAACCTGCTCGGGGTGAAGAACTTCGGCGAGTTCGAATTCTGGTTCGCCATCCTGAAAGTGGCGGCGATCCTGGCGTTCATTGCCATCGGTGTGGCGCTGCTGATGGGTTGGCTCCCGCAGGTGACCTCGCCTGGGCTGAGCAACTTCACCGAGCATGGTGGTTTTGCGCCGAAGGGCCTGGCCGGGATCGGCGCGGCGTTGCTGGTGGTGGTGTTTGCCTTCGGCGGCACCGAGATCGTGGCCGTTGCGGCGGCGGAGACCGAAGATCCGGAGCGCAGCATCGCCCGTGCCATCCGCACCGTGGCGTGGCGCATCCTGGTGTTCTACATCGGCTCGCTGAGCGTGATCATCGCCGTGGTGCCGTGGACCAGCGAGGCGCTGAAGTCGCCCTTCGCCGCGGTGCTGGACATTGCCCGTATTCCGGGTGCAGGCACCGCCATCACCCTGATCGCTGTGATCGCGCTGCTGTCGGCGCTCAATGCCAACCTCTACGGCGCCTCGCGCATGATGTATTCGCTGGCGCAGCGACGTGAAGCCCCGGCCGTGCTGGGCTGGACCGATCCGCGCCAGGTGCCGGTCATCGCCGTGCTGGCCAGCGTCCTGTTCGGTTTCGCCGCCACGGTGATGGAACTGCTGTTCCCGGACCGGGTGCTGCCGGTGCTGCTGAACATCGTCGGTTCGACCTGCCTGCTGGTGTGGACGCTGTCGCTGGTCTCACAACTGGTGTTGCGCCGCCGCGCGGATCGCCTGGGTACCCGGCTGCCGTTCCGCATGGCGGGCTTCCCGTGGCTGACCGTGTGCGCGCTGGGCATCCTGGCGCTGATCTTCGGCCTGCTGCTGAGCGAGGCGCACACCCGTCTGCAGTTCCTGTCGATGGTTGCGCTGACCGCCACGATCGCCGCCGGCAGCGCCATCGCGCGGCGCATGCGCGAGGCGTGATTCTGTAGAGCCGACCCTACGGTCGAGGCTGCTGTTTGCGCGATCGCCAGCCGAGCATGGGCTCGGCTCTACAACAGGCACACACTCCGCGTGGCACTGTGCGCAGGTGGGCCGCCAGCGGCCCGTCGACCGGGAGTACCGCATGCTGCGCAGTCGCCCCTTCCTGATGTTCACCGGCCAGGCCGAGGCCGCCCTGGCCCTGTACGCCGAGGCCTTCGCCGATTTCCGCCTGCTGGCAATGCAGCGCCATCCGGACGGCGCCGGTGCCGGCGTGCCCGGGCAGGTCCGACAGGCCATCTTCCTGCTCGGTGGCACCCACTACCTGTGCTTCGACAGCCTGGACGTGCACGACTTCACCTTCAGCCCGTCGATCTCGCTGTTCGTCGAGTGCTCCGGCGCCGAGCAGTTCGAGCGCGCCGCGCGCGTGCTGGGCGAGGGCGGCCATTGGTTGATGCCGGTGGGCGAGTACGATTTCAGCAACCGCTACGGCTGGGTGCAGGACCGCTTCGGGGTGTCGTGGCAGTTGAGCCTGGGGCAGATGCCGGATCCGTGATCGGTTCAGCCGCTGCGCTCGCCGGGCATGGCCCGGCGCTACCGTAAACGAAAACGGCCCGCTTGCGCGGGCCGTTCCGTCAATCAAGCTTCGACTTCATCGTCCTTGTAGGCATCGACCGGGATGCAGGCGCACATCACGTTCTTGTCGCCGTACACGTTGTCGACGCGTGCCACCGGCGGCCAGTACTTGCTCTGCTTCAGGCTGGCCAGCGGGAAGGCAGCCAGTTCGCGCGGGTAGGCGTGGGTCCACTCGCTGGCGGTCACTGCGGTGGCAGTGTGCGGCGCGTTCTTCAGCGGGTTGTCCTCGCGGTCCAGGCGGCCGTCTTCGATCGCGCTGATTTCCTCTCGGATCTGGATCATGGCGTTGATGAAGCGGTCCAGCTCGTGCAGCGACTCACTCTCGGTCGGCTCGACCATCAGCGTGCCGGCCACCGGGAAGCTCAGGGTCGGGGCGTGGAAGCCGAAGTCGATCAGGCGCTTGGCCACATCCTCGGCGCCGATGCCGCTGGTCTTCTCCAGCGGGCGCACGTCGAGGATGCACTCATGCGCCACCAGGCCGTTGCGGCCGGTGTACAGCGTCTTGAAGTGCGGCGCCAGGCGCTTGGCGATGTAGTTGGCGTTGAGCTGCGCGACCTGGGTGGCCTTGCGCAGGCCTTCGCGGCCCATCATCGCGATGTACATCCAGCTGATCGGCAGGATCGAGGCGCTGCCGAAGCTGGCCGCGCTGACCATGCCGACCGGACCGTTGTCACCCAGCTTGCCCGGCAGGAACGGCGCCAGGTGCTCCTTGACCGCGCACGGGCCGACGCCCGGGCCGCCACCGCCGTGCGGAATGCAGAAGGTCTTGTGCAGGTTAAGGTGCGAAACGTCCGAACCCCACTTGCCCGGCTTGGCCACGCCGACCAGGGCGTTCATGTTGGCGCCGTCGGTGTACACCTGGCCGCCGTGCTTGTGGATGATCTCGCAGATCTCGACCACCTCTTCCTCGAACACGCCGTGCGTGGACGGGTAGGTCATCATGATCGCGGCCAGGCGGTCGCTGTACTTCTCGGCGTTGAGGCGGATGTCCTCGACGTCGATGTTGCCGTTGGCATCGGTCTTGGTCACCACCACCTTCATGCCGCACATCTGCGCCGAGGCCGGGTTGGTGCCGTGCGCCGAGTCCGGGATCAGGCAGATGTCGCGGTGGCCTTCGCCGCGCGAGCGGTGGTAGGCACGGATCGCCAACAGGCCGGCGTACTCGCCCTGCGCGCCGGAGTTCGGCTGCAGGCTGACCGCGTCGTAGCCGGTGCATTCGACCAGCATCGCTTCCAGCGTGTCGATCAGTTCCTTGTAGCCCAGCGCCTGGTCGGCCGGCACCAGCGGGTGGATCTGCGAGAACTCCGGCCAGGTCACCGGGATCATCTCGGCGGTGGCGTTGAGCTTCATGGTGCACGAGCCCAGCGGGATCATCGTGCGGTCCATCGCCAGGTCCTTGTCGGCCAGCGAACGCAGGTAGCGCAGCAGTTCGTGCTCGCTGTGGTGGGTGTTGAACACCGGGTGGGTCAGGAACGCGGACTGGCGCAGCAGGCCCGCCGGCAGCGCGTCGGCGGTGCTGGCGTCCAGCGCATCGATGTCGGCCTGCGCGCCGAACACGGCGGCCAGCGCGACCACGTCGGCGCGGGTGGCGGTCTCGTCCAGGCTGATGCCGACCGAGTCGCTGTCGATCGCCCGCAGGTTGTAACCGGCGGCGCGTGCCTTGGCGTGGATCTCATCGGCATGCACGCCGGTGATGTGCAGGGTGTCGAAGAAGTCGCCACCGACCTGCACGCCGGCGTTGCGCAGTGCCGCAGCCAGGATCGAGGCCAGGCGGTGGGTGCGCCGGGCGATGCGGGTCAGGCCTTCCGGACCATGGTAGACCGCATACATCGAGGCCATCACTGCCAGCAGCACCTGTGCGGTACAGATGTTGGAGGTGGCCTTCTCGCGGCGGATGTGCTGCTCGCGGGTCTGCAGGGTCAGTCGGTATGCCGGGTTGCCCTGGGCATCGACCGAAACGCCGATCAGGCGGCCCGGCATCGAGCGCTTGTAGGCGTCACGGCAGGCCATGAAGGCGGCGTGCGGGCCACCGAAGCCGAACGGCACGCCGAAACGCTGGCTGTTGCCGACCACGATGTCCGCGCCCCATTCGCCCGGGGCAGCCAGCAGGGTCAGGGCCAGCAGGTCGGTAGCCACGGCCACCAGGCCGCCGCGTGCGTGCACGGCATCGACCAGCGCCTTGTAGTCACCGACCTGGCCGAAGGTGTCCGGGTACTGCAGCAGCAGGCCGAAGGCTTCTGCTTCCAGTGCCTCGGCCGGGGTGCCGACGCGCAGCACGATGCCCATGGGCTCGGCGCGGGTGCGCAGCAGTTCCAGGGTCTGCGGGTGCACGGCATCGTGCACGAAGAAGGTGTCCGACTTCGACTTGGCCGAACGCTTGGCCAGGGTCATCGCTTCGGCGGCGGCGGTGGCTTCGTCCAGCAGCGAGGCGTTGGCGATTTCCATGCCGGTCAGGTCGGCGCACAGGGTCTGGAAGTTGATCAGCGCTTCCATGCGGCCCTGCGAGATTTCCGCCTGGTACGGGGTGTAGGCGGTGTACCAGGCCGGGTTTTCCAGGATGTTGCGCAGGATCACGTTCGGCGTGTGGGTACCGTAGTAGCCCTGGCCGATGAAGCTGCGCAGCACGGTGTTCTTGTCGGCGATCGCACGGATCTTCGCCAGTGCCTGCACTTCGGTCATCGACTCCGGCAGCGCCAGCGGCGCCGGCGACTTGATCTTGGCCGGCACGATGGCATCGGTCATCGCATCCAGCGACGCGTGGCCGACGACGTCGAGCATCTGCGCGATCTCGGCATCGTTGGGGCCGATGTGGCGCTCGACGAACGCATTGTGGTGCTCGAGCTCACGCAGGGAAGGGGTGTTCTGGGACATGGCGAAGGATCCGTCAGGAAAGGGCACACGCACGGGCACAAGCCGCCGGTCGGCGGTCTGCGGGGCGCCCCTCTGTCCTTTTGCCTGAGAGTTTGGAAGCGCGGAAAACCGCGGCTTCGTGCCCCTTCGGCGCCGGATCGAACCGGTCTCTCCAGAGTTCTGTTACGGGTGGTATCGGGCCTGAGCGATTACGGGCGTTGCGCCTTCGGCAGCGGTGTTCCGCTTCTCCCACCGTGTTGCCCGCCGATTATAGCCCGTTGCGGGCCCGCTGGCCGCGCCCCGGCGCGGGCCCGCGGCTGAATGGCCGATGGCCCGGCCGTGCGTTTTGTGCACCGCTGCATGGCATCGGGCGCAATCCCCACCTATGATGGGCGGATACCCGAATTCATCTGGCGCCGTCCCCGTTGCAGCGGGACCGGCGCCCGCCGTGCGTGCCGCGCATGGCCCTGCCGGACGCTTCCTTCATGACCGCCGCCGTTGCTCCCTCCACCCGCCGCATGGCCCTGCTGCTTGCCGGCCTGGCCATGTTCGGCCCGTTCTCGATCGATACCATCTTCCCCGCGTTCCCGCAGCTGGCGCAGCGCCTGTCGGTGGACGAGGTGGCGGTGCAGCAGACCATCAGCGTGTACCTGCTGTTCTATGGCCTGATGAGCCTGGCGCATGGCCCGCTGTCCGATGCGTGGGGGCGCAAGCGGGTGATCCTCGGTGGCCTGGTGGTGTTCGTCGGCGCCTCGGTCGGCTGTGCGCTGTCCACCGATCTGGCCACGCTTCTGGCGTTCCGCGCGCTGCAGGGCCTGTCGGCGGGTGTCGGCATGATCGTCGGCCGCGCGGTGATCCGCGATCTCTACCATGGCCACGACGCGCAGCGCCTGATGAGCCAGGTGTCGATGCTGTTCGGCATCGCCCCGGCCATCGCGCCGATCATCGGTGGCTGGATCCTGCTCAGTGGCGCCGGCTGGCCGCTGATTTTCTGGTTCCTGGTGGTATTCGCGCTGGTCCTGCTGGCAGCCACTGCACGCTACCTGCCGGAGACCCATCCGGTCGAAGCGCGCGTGCCGTTGTCGCCGCACGCGTTGATGCGCGATTACGTGCGCATCGGTTTCAACCCGCGCTTCCTGCGCCTGGCGCTGGCCGGCAGCATCGGCTTCGGTGGCATCTTCCTGTACATCTCGTCGGCGCCGGTGTTCGTGATGCAGCACCTGCACCTGGGCGAGGGCGGTTTCGCCTGGTTGTTCATCCCCACCATCGGCGGCATGACCACCGGCTCGTTCCTGTCCGGGCGCATGGCCGGGCACACCACGCCCACCCGCCAGGTCGCCATCGGTTTCAGCCTGTGCGCGCTGTCGGCGCTGCTGAATGTCGGCTACGTGGCGCTGTCGCCGCAGTTCGTGTTGCCGTGGGCAGTGCTGCCGATCTTCCTGGGCGGCATGGGCATGGCGCTGATCTTCCCCATCCTGGCGCTGGCGGTGCTGGACATGTATCCGCACCAGCGCGGCCTGGCCTCGTCGCTGCAGGCCTTCGTGCAGCTGATGATCAGCACCGTGGTGGCCGGCGTGGTGTCGCCGTTGCTCAGTGCCAGCCCGCTGCGCCTGGCGCTGGGCCAGGCCGCGTTCTTTGGCGCCGGCTTCGTGTTCTGGTACTGGGAGCACCGGCTTGAGCGCGCGGCGCAGGCAGCCTGCACGGGCGATTGAGCAGCGCGCAGGGGTAGGGCACGCCGCGATGCCCGTAACGCTTGCGGCGAGGAACGACCGGACTAGGCTGGGGACTCCAGCCAGCCGGTGCGTGGATGCACGACAGCCAGCCGATCCGATGTCGTTGCATGAGGTTCCCCCATGGCTGCGCAGCAGACCTACCGCCTGTTCGAGGTGGCGCTGAAGGAGCGCCGCGTTCTTTCTCCTTCCCTGGACCGCATGGTATTCACCGGTGCCGACGTGGCGCGGATGAAGACCGAAGGCCCGGACCAGCGCATCAAGGTGTTCTTCCCCTTGCCCGGCCAGGACGTGCCGCCGGTGCCCAGCGGCGAGGACTGGTATCCGCGCTACCGGGCACTTCCGGACGACCAGCGCCCGCCCATGCGCACCTACACGATCCGGCAGTTGCGTGCCGAGCAGGGCGAGGTCGACGTTGATTTCGTGCTGCATGGCGAAACCGGGCCGGCCTCGCGCTGGGCCGTCCACGCTCGCCCGGGCGACCGCGTAGTGCTGCTGGCCCCCGATGCCGACTGTGCCGACAGCAGCGAAGGCTGGGAATGGAAACCGCCGATGGGAGTCGGCCAGGTGCTGCTGGTGGCGGATGAAACCGCGCTGCCGGCGGTGGCGGGCATCCTCGAGGAACTGGCGGCCATGGTCGATCCGCCGCGCACGCTGGCGCTGCTGGAGGTGGCGCAGGCCGGTGATGCCGTGCACCTGAAGGCGCCCTCCAGCGCCGAGCTGGTCTGGCTGCCGCGCGGGCGGGCCGCCTACGGACAGCCGTTGCTGCAGGCGGTCCAGGCGCGGTTGGCAGCGGGCCCGGGCGCGGCTGCCGGCGATGCGCCGGATGAGATCGACGTCGATACGCAGATCCTCTGGGAGCAGGCCGATACCCGCGTGGCCGGGCCGCTGTATGCCTGGGTGGCAGGCGAGGCGGCGGCGGTGATGGCGATCCGTCGCCACCTGGTCCGCGACTGCGGGCTGGACCGCCGCGCGATCACCTTCATGGGCTACTGGCGGCACGGCAAGGTGCTGGACTGACCGTGCTGGATCGAGCACGCGTGAAGCAGCGCTGCGGGCGGGGTGCGTTATCCTTGCGCCCCCTTCGCAGCGGTACCGCACCATGTCCACCAGCTCCAAGACCCGCCGCGACCAGCGCCGTCGCCAGGAAAAGCAGGCCGCCAACAAGGCAGCCGCGCAGGCGTCGCCGGTGGAGCCGCATGCCGAACTGCGCGACGCGCAGCGCACCCTGCTGGCCGGTGTCGTTCGCCGCGATGGCGAATGGGTGCTGGGCATGGATGGCCGCATCGCCGGCCACAGCGAGAGCGCTGCGCAGGTGCTGGCGCTGATCATGCAGGCCGGTGAGCTGCACGAACGCAATGGCACGCCGGTGCGCCTGATGTACTCCGATGCACTTCGTGATGCCGCTCAGGCCGAAGCAAAGGAGAAGGGCCAGACCTTCGAGGAGTTCAAGGCCGAGCTGGCCGCGGCGATGGCAGCGAAGAAGAACAGCTGATCCGCCGTGGGTAGCGCCGGGCCATGCCCGGCGAGCGCAGCGGTGCGATGAAGAGCCGCCGGGCATGAATCACTCTCACTGCTTGGCGAAAGGCTCCGCGCGCATGGCGATGCGTTCGCTGCAATGGCGCCCACCGGTCACGTGGGCGCGGCCCGGCGCTACATCAGGGGCGGATCCTCGCGGACCCGCCCCTTTTCTCATTTCGCCGCCGGGGCCGCGTTGGCCTGCCAGCCGCACATCTGGCCTTCGTTCTGCTGCTTCAGCCACTCGTTGACCGGTGTGAAGTACTCGATCATCGGGCCGGCATCGAGCTTGTCGGTGCCGGTCAGCTCCTTCAGCGTGGCCTGCCACGGCTGGCTGGCACCTTTGCTCAGCATCGCCCAGTACTTCTGACCGGCTTCCTTGTTGCCGTAGAAGGTGCACTCATGCAGCGGGCCCTTGTACCCCGAGGCGTCGCACAGGCCCTTGTAGAACTGGAACTGCAGGATGCGCGCCAGGAAGTAACGGGTGTACGGGGTGTTGCCCGGCACGTGATACTTCGCGCCCGGATCGAAGAATTCTTCGCCACGGCTGCTGGCCGGGGCCACGCCCTGGTACTTGGCCTTCAGGTCCCACCATGCCTTGTTGTAGTTGTCGGCGGTGATCGAGCCATCGAACACGCCCCAGCGCCAGCGGTCGATCATCAGCCCGAATGGCAGGAACGACACGCCCGACAGCGCCATGCGCATCTGGTTGTTGATGACCGCCTCGCGGCTTTCGGTCGGCGCGTCGACCAGGCCGATCGAGCTGAGGTACTTGGGCGTCATCGCCAGCACGATGGTGTCGCCGATCGCTTCATGGAAGCCGTCGTTGGCACCGCCCTGGAACAGCGGCGGCAGCGGGTTGTAGGCCAGGTCGTAATAGATGTGGCCCAGCTCGTGGTAGATGGTGGTGAAATTCTCTTCGTTCGGCTTGATGCACATCTTTGTGCGCACGTCGCCTTCCATGTTCATGTCCCAGGCGCTGGCGTGGCAGACCACGTCGCGGTCGTCAGGCTTGATGAACTGGGTTTTTTCCCAATACGACTGCGGCAGTGACGGCATGCCCAGCGACACGTAGAAGTCCTGCGCGCGCTCGGTCATCTGCTTGGCGGTGCGCAGTTCGGCTTCGCGCTGCGCCTTGTACTGGGCCGCCACACTGGCGTCCTTGCCGGCCTTGGCCAGCGCCGCGCTCAGGTTGGTCTGGTACTGCTTTTCCAGTG
This sequence comes from Stenotrophomonas sp. Sm10, assembly GCF_030985515.1. NCBI lineage: Bacteria > Pseudomonadati > Pseudomonadota > Gammaproteobacteria > Lysobacterales > Lysobacteraceae > Stenotrophomonas > Stenotrophomonas sp. Sm10. The sequence continues at coordinate 15,698 of NZ_JAPTFO010000050.1, read as the reverse complement.
CAGCGGTGATGTCCAGGCTGCCGGCACCCGGATATGGTTCCAGCTGGTCCCACAGGTTGGACCAGTCCTGCTGCCACATGTTGCCCAGCAGGTGCGCGGCGATCAGGCCATTGCCCACTTCGGCCTTGTCCTTGCCGTAGGTCTTGTCCAGCTTGGCGCGCGCATAGCAGTGCAGCTGTTCGTACATCGGCTTGACCTGTTCCCACAGGCGATCGGTTTCCGGGCCGATCTGCTCCGGCGGCATGTCATAGCCGCTGCGCCACATCTGGCCGGCATCGGTGAAGCCCATGCCCTTGGCGCCTTCGTTCACCAGGCCGACGAACTTCTGATAGTCGCCCCGCATGTTCTTGGTGGTGCTGTGCCAGCCCTGCCAGGCGTCGAGCTGCTTGTCGTAGTCGCGGCTGCGTGCCAGCACCTGCTCCAGCTCGCCCAGCTGCCGGCAGGAGTTCGGGTCGTTGGCATCGGTGCAGTACTTGCCGGCGCCATAGCTGCCTTCCATGCGCGTGGCGATCTGGGTCAGCTCGGCCAGTTTGGCCGGGTCGCGCGGCGCCGGCATCGAGGACATCAACTTCAGCAGGTGGATCGCGCGCTTGCTGTCCTCGCTCATCGGCTGGCCGTCGAACTTGGCTGCCTGTTCGATCCAGCTGTTGAGCTGGGTCAGCGAGCGCTCGTTGGCCTTGGCCGCGATGCGTTCCGAATCACTGTTGATGTAGGTGGAGGACAGCCACTGCGCCGAGGTCATCTCCGGGTAGGCGGCCTTGAATTCGGCATTGATGCGGGCCACGAACTGGTCGGCGGTTTCGCCGGCCGGGGCGCTGCTGCTGGCGGTATCGGTGCCTGGGGTGGGTTCCTTCTTGCAGGCGGCCAGGGCCAGCGTGGCGGCGGCGACAGCCGAGGCCAGCAGGAGATGACGGTGTTTCACGGGCGGTCCTTGGGTGGTGAACGACGGCCGAAGGCTAGTGGGCCGTCGCTGCCACCGCAAGTGGCGGAAGTCGGCCGGGCCGCGCCCGGCACCCGCAGAGGCTTTCAAGCAACGGCAAAGCCGAAGCAACAGCAACAGCGGACTATCCGTGGTTTGGCGGGGCGGGTCCGGTTGCGGGGGGCGCCGTAAATCCGTCCATGGAGGCTCGGTCGCGCCATCCATGGCGCTCACGCCCCCGCAACCGGACCCACCCCGCCTTCAACAGATTTCCGCGACCTTTCATTGATCCACGCCATGCGTGGATGCTTTTCGAATTCAATTCGACTATTCGATTCCGATGGAAATTCATCCACGCATGGCGTGGATCTACCAGATCGGGACAATCTGTCAGAGGTGGAGCGGTGTCGGAGTGCGGGGTGTCAGCCGCATGGATGCGGCTGCCAAGCCTACATGGACGTACTTGCGGCGTCCCCGCATTCCGACACCGCCCCGCCAAGCCACGAATCGCCTGCTTCTGCTGTTGCCGTTGCTTGTGCAGTGGCCTCGGCGGGTGCAGGGCGCAGCCCTGCCGACAAACCCTCAACTCTCGCAGTTGGCGAACACGTCGCGGTCGCGCTCGTACAGCGCCGTCTTCACCTGCATCAGGCCCAGCACCGACGGGAACAGGTTGTCATGGTCGGTATATGCCGTCGAGCGCTTGCGCACGCATTGCAGGTCCAACCCGTGGCTGCTCGCGAAGCCCGGCGAGAACCACATCGTCATCGGTACCCGGGTCTGCTCGGCCGGGGCGATGGCGTAGGGCACGCCGTGCAGGAACAGGCCTTTTTCGCCCAGCGATTCGCCGTGGTCGGACAGGTAGATCATCGCCGTGTCGTAGTCCTGCATGCCCTGCAGCGTGCCGATGGTCTTGCTCAGGAAGTGATCGGTGTACAGCACGGCATTGTCGTAGCTGTTGGTGATCTCTTCGCGCGAGCAGCGGCCGATGTCACGGGTATCGCAGGTTGGCTTGAAGCGGGCGAAGGCGGCCGGATAGCGCTCGAAGTAGGCCGGTCCGTGGTTGCCCAGCTGGTGCAGCACCACCACCCGGTCGCCGGGCCTGGCCCGCACCTGGGTGGCCAGGTCCTGCAGCAGGATCTCATCCATGCAGCGGCCATCGGCGCACAGGCCCGGCGTGGTGGCATCGGACAGCGACTGGAAGTCCAGGCCTTCGCACACGCCCTTGCAGCCGGACTGGTTGTCACGCCACAACGGCACGATGCCGGCGCGGTCCAGGACGTGCAGCAGCGACTGGTGCGCACGGATCTTCTTTTCGTCGTAGTCGTGACGACCCCATGGCGAGAACAGGCACGGTAGCGAAACCTCGGTGCTGGTGCCGCACGAGTGCATGTCCGGGAAATTGATCACGCTGGCCTGCGCCAGTTCCGGCGTGGTGTTGCGGCCACCGTTGAGCCCCCAGTTCTGCGCACGCACGGTCTCGCCCATGACGATCACCAGCAGGCGCGGCTTGCTGGCCGGCGCGCGCGGGGTGGCCTTGGCATCGGTACCGATCGGCAGCTTCGGCGCGCGCTGCACCGGATTGTCGCCACGCAATGCACGCGGCATGCCCAACAGGACATTGGCCGGTGTCGCGAGATAGCGCACTTCACGCTGGTTGCGCATCAGTGCCGAGACATCCTGGAACGAGATCAGGGCACCGCCGATGGCGGTCACTGCGGCCACCGCCAGGAAGCCCAGCCGCGACATCAGGCTGCGGCCCCAGCTGCGGCGGCGCAGCTGCACGCGCCACAGCACGATCATCGGTAGCACCGCAAGCAACAGCACCGGCCACAGCAGCGACACGGTCATCAGCTCGCGGCTTTCCTTGGGGTCGGTCGCCAGCACGTTGCGCAGCATGTCCGCATCCAGGTAGATGTGGTAGCGGCTCATGTAGTGCGCGGCGAATGCGGTCACCAGCAGCAACAGGCTGATCACCACCTTGGCGTTCCAGCGCCAGACCAGGATGCCCAGCAGCACGCCGTGAGCGCCCAGCAGCAACAGCAGCAGTGAAAGCGCGTAGCGCAGGCTGCCTGGATGGCTGGCCATCGCGCTGTGCCAGAACAGGCCATTGCCGGCCACCGCGAAGAACAGGCTGGTCAGCGCGATCAGCGCTTCGGTGGACAGCTGCGGCCGCCAGTGGCGTAGACCCGCAAGGGCGGGGAGGCGGGCGGGCCGTTGGACCGATGCGCTCATGCGTTTGCCTCCTGGCGGTTGGCATGGTTCGGTTGACGGTGTGTCAGGACGCGCTTGACGATGAGATACAGGCCCAGCGAAAGCAACCAGCAGATCAATGCAGTGGCAACGTCATGCGAAAGGAAATGTGCACCGCGCAGCTGCTGGCTGATGCCGAACACCAGGCCGGCGCCGAGGCCGATCCACAACCCGGTCCAGCGCCACGACGGGCGCCATAGCAGGGCGAAATAGTACAGACACAGCCAGGCGTAGCCAGCACTGGCGTGACCGGCCGGGAAGCAGGCCTGCGCGGCCATGCCAGCGGGGCGCGCCGTGAAAAGCCCGATGAAAGGCTGGTGGCCACCGTAGCGCAGCAGGTCCCACGGACATTCCATCGGCACCAGCGACTTCAGCAGGGAGATCGCGCCGGTGCCCAGTGCCATGGCAATCACGACATAAAGCAGCGCCCATTGCAGGGTGCGATCGCGACCCTTACGCCAGTGGTGGAAGCACAGCAGGATCACGACCAGCGCCGCCGCCGTGCTCAACCATTTGCCGGCCTTGTGCACGACGCTGCGGGTGATCCAGGCGTCCTGCAGCGCCCAGTGGCTGCCTTCAAGACGGAACAGGTGATCGGCCACCCATTGATCACCGCCGAAGTCCATCAGCAGCGTAAACAATGGCAGACCGATTGCGACAGGCAGCCAGAGGTGAGTTACGGCAAATCGAGACGCCAGTGGTGTCGCAAGCGGCGCTACCGAATCAAGGGGACGGACGGGCATGCTGGGGAAGGGCGGTTTGGGAATCCGCAGTCATGCTCGTCACCCGCATGTCGGAGAAGGGTCGGACGCCCGTTCGCACCGGGTTAATGATTCCCCGGCACGAGTCAACGTTCAGTCTTCTTCGGCGGTCGAGCCGGCCCGTTCGGCGTGGCATTGCGGGTCCCAGGCCGTACCGGGAAGCAGTTGCCAACGATTCCTGTTGGCCATGCCGATGTCGATCACTTTGGCCGGGTCCACGCAGGGACTCATTGCATCGTCCAGCACCAGCAGCCAGCGCTTGTCCGGCGCTTCGGCGAGCCAGGGGCCGGCATCGTGCCATTGCTCGGCCCAGGGCCGCTTGAAGCCGAACTCGCGCACCGCGCGGTCGGCCTGCAGCAGGTTCTGCTCGCGCCAGGCGACCAGCGCCAGTTCGGCGTCCGGCCCGATCCGTGCGCCGACCCGGCGCATCAGCGCCGACGCCGAAGCGTAGGGATCCAGCGCCGGAATCAACACCAGGCCGTAGAGCATCCACAGCATGCCGTGGGTCAGCAGCACCAGCGTTGCGGCGCGGCGCACCCGCAGCCACACGATCAGCGTGGCCAGGGCGATGGCGAAGGTCAGCAGGCCATCGCCCAGCACCGGCAGCAGCGTATCGGGCATTGCCCGGCGCTCAAGCTGCGCAAGGGCCCAAGGGTGCTCGGTCAACAGCATGACGCCGAGCACGCCGGTGGCCAGCATCAGCACCACGCTGTAGCCGAACAGGTAGCGGCGCACGCACAGCCGGCGCAGCAGGCCCGGCAGCAGTGGCGCCGCCGCCAGTGCCATTGCCGGCAGCATCGGCAGTACATACACCTCACGCTTGCCCGGGCTGGCGCTGAAGAACACCAGCACCAGAATGGCCCAGCCGAGCAGCAGCCACTGCCGGCGGTCGCCTCGGCGGAGGCGGCGCCACCAGGGTCTGAACAGCATCGGCAGCAACAGGCTGCCGGGCAGCCACAGGGTCAGGATCACCTGCAGGTAGTACCAGACCGGTTGGCGGTGGTGCCAGGCGTTGGCATAGCGGGTACCGGTCTGCTTGAACAACAGCTCATGCGCGTAGGCCTGCAGTTCGGCGCTGGGCGTGTGCAGCAGGGCCCAGCCCAGCGGCGCAAGCCACACCGACACGCCCAGCAGGAAGGCCGGGATCAGCCACAGCAGCGTTGCCGGGTGCGGACCATCCCCCCTGAGGCCGCGGCAACGCTGGTACAGCCACCAGCCGAACCATGGCAGCACCATCAACAGCGGCAGGAAACCCACACCCTTGGTCACTGTCCCCAGGCCGGCCGCGAAACCCGCCAGCCACAGTGCGGGCAGGTTGCGGCGCTCGCAGAGATGGCGCATCAGGCCCCACAGGGCCACCGTGGTCATGCCCACCAGCACCATGTCGATCTGCGCGCGCTTGGCCATCAGCCCGAACTGCAGGGTGCAGAACAGCGCCGCCAAGGCATACAGGGAATGCCGCGGTGACCACAGCCGGCGTGCCAGATCCGACACCAGCCACAGGCTGAGCAGGGCGCCCAGCAGCGACGGCAGCAGGAACGACCACTGCCAGCTGCCGACGATCTCGTAGGCCGCCGCCTGCAGCCACATGAAGACCGGCGGCTTCTCCGCATACAGCTCCACGCCCCGGTGCGGCAGCAGCCATTGCCCGCTTTCGACCATGGTCCGGGCCGCCAGCACGAAGCGCGGCTCGTCCGGCGGCTGCGGCTGCCGAAGGCCGATCCCCGCTGCCAGCGCAGCAACGATCAACAGCCACAACAGGGGCAGGCGCCAACGGCGGGGCAGGGCTACGGGCACGGCAGGCTCCGGGAGCAAAACGGCCATTCTGAGGTGGCAGGGGTGGGAAAAGCGTCAGAGCGGGGCCGGGGCGACCGCATTCCGACATGCGCGGCGCTACCATGGTACGAACTTCCGTGGGTGTTTCGTGCATGCGTCTGTTGGTGATCGAGGACAACCGCCAGCTGGTAGCCAACCTGTTCGACTATTTCGAGTCGCGCGGGCATGTGCTTGACGTGGCCCCGGATGGCATCACCGGCCTGCACCTGGCCGGCAGCCACCCTTACGACGCCGTGATCCTGGACTGGATGCTGCCGCGCATGGAGGGCCCGGAGGTGCTGCGCCGGCTGCGCGCCGAGCAAGCATCGGAAGTGCCGGTGATCATGCTGACCGCGCGTGACGAGCTGCCGGACAAGATTGCCGGCTTCCGCGCCGGTGCCGACGACTACCTGACCAAGCCGTTTGCGCTGCCAGAACTGGAGGTGCGGCTGGAGGCGCTGTTGCTGCGTGCGCAGGGCCGCAACCCGCGCAAGCGCCTGCAGGTGGGCGACCTGGTACTGGATCTGGCAACGCTGGAGGCCCAGCGTGGGGGCCAGCTGCTGCACCTGTACCCGGCCTGCCGCAAATTGCTGGAAGTGCTGATGCGGGCCAGCCCGGGGGCGGTGACACGACAGCAGCTGGAGTTCGCCCTATGGGGCGACGAGCCGCCGGATGGTGACCTGCTGCGCTCGCATGTCTACGAGTTGCGTCGCAGCGTTGACGGCCCGTTCGCCAAGAAACTGATCCACACGCTGCCGCGGGTGGGCTACCGGTTGGCGGTGAGTTCCACCAGCGATGCCGGCAAGGATGACGATGAAGGCGCGTAAGCCGGGCCCGTTGTACCGTCGGGTCGTGTGGTGGTTGCTGGGCTATCTGGCGCTGCTTTCACTGGCGGTGTTCAGCGTTGGCAACTATGTGCACGAGCATGCCGAGCACGCCGCCTGGCGCGCACTGCTCAACTCCGAACTGGACAGCATCGTCGAGCACGTCGAGCATGAGCCGCATTACCGCTGGCAGGATTCGGACACGCTCAGCCTGTATCGCTTCGATGCGGTCAACCTGCCCGACGCTCTGCGTACGTTGCATCCGGGGCTGCATGACGGCGTAATGATCAAGGGCCGTGAGACGGCGGTGATGGTGCGCGAAACCGAGTCGATGGGCCGGGTCGCGCTGGTTCTGGACATTTCCGATTTTCATGACCTGGAACAGTTCGCCACGCGCTGGGTGATGCTGGCCGGGGTGATCATGATCTTCGTCACCGTACTGATGGCGTCGTTCGGCATGGAACGCATGGTGCGCCCGCTGAGCCTGCTGGCACAGCACATCGCCGCGTTGCGGCCGGGCGTGCAGGGCCAGCGCATCGAGGTCGATCCACGCGGCAGTTCCGAACTGCATACCATCGCCGATGCGCTGAACGATTACCTTGACCGCAATGAGCAGTTCGTCGAGCGTGAGCGGGTCTTCATCAGCACCGCCAGCCACGAACTGCGCACGCCGATCGCCGTGATGACCGGTGCCGCCGAACTGGCACTGGAGCAACCGGGCCTGCCCGAGCGCGCCCGCCAGCAGATGCAGCGGGTGTTGCGCACGGCGCAGAGCGTGGAGCAGTTGATCGAGCTGCTGCTGGTGCTGGCGCGCGATCCGGCGCGCCTGGCGGCGCGTGCCGAGCGCATCGCGCTGGACCAGCTGCTGCCGGAGATCGTTGACGACCATCGCCACCTCCTCGGCGACAAGGACCTGAGCATCGGTATCCAGGCCGCGCCGGTGGATATCGTCGCGCCGATGGCGGTGGTGCAGGCGGCGATCGGCAACCTGCTGCGCAATGCCATCGAGAACAGCGGTCGCGGCCATATCGAACTGCAGCTGAGTCCGTCGGCGGTGCTGACCCTGCAGGACCCCGGGCACGGCATGAGCCCGGAGGAGATCGCGGCGATCCATGCACGCATGGCCCGCGGCGGGCGTGCCGACCGTGGCAGCGGCATCGGCCTGGACCTGATCGCGCGGCTGTGTGAACACCTGGGCTGGACACTGCAGTTGCAGCCCTGCGAGCCGCGCGGGACACGCGTCACCCTGGACTTTGGCGCTTCGCGCCCCGCCTGATCAAGCGGCCGACCTGCTCCGCGCTGCGGCATGACCCGGCGTGAAGACAGTGTTAATCTGGAACTGCGCCGCTTTATGCGGCGCTTTTTTTTCCGTTTTTTCGATCGACAGAGGATCCCATGCCGACCGAACCCGCTACCGCCCTGATCAGCAACGATATCGTTGGACTGGGCCTGATCGCCGCCACCCTGGCCCTGATCTTCTGGGCTGCCAGTGGTCCGACCCCCTTGTTGAAGAAGATCTTCGCCTGGGTGCCGGCGCTGCTGCTGTGCTACTTCATTCCCGCCATCTACAACACCGCCGGTGTCATCGATGGCCACAACACCTCGCTGTACAACCCGGTCGCGCGTGACGTGCTGCTGCCGGCTGCACTGGTCCTGCTGACCCTGTCGATCGATCTGAAGGGCGTCATCAAGCTCGGCCCGAAGCTGTTGCTCGTGTTCTGTGCCGGTACCGCTGGCATCATGCTCGGCGCAATCGTCTCGTTCCAGCTGATGAAGCTGATCCACCCGGAAACCGTGGCCGGTGATACCTGGGCCGGCATGGCCGCGCTGGCCGGCAGCTGGATCGGTGGCGGCGCCAACATGGTGGCCATGCGCGAGGTGTTCGGCACCGACGCCACCACCTTCGGCCAGTTCGCCGTGGTCGACGTGGCCTGTGCCAGCCTGTGGATGGCGATCCTGCTGTTCCTGGCCAACCGCGCGCAGCAGATCGATACCCGTAACGGGGCCGACACCCGCGCCATCGACGAGATGAAGGCACGGATCAGCGCCTACGAGGCACAGAACGCGCGCATCCCCAGCATGACCGACCTGATGGTGATCGTCGGCGTGGCACTGGGTGGCGTCGGCCTGGCCCACGCCATCGCCGCGCCGCTGTCGGGCTGGTTCAAGGCCAATATCAGCTGGGCCAGCCAGTTCAGCCTGGACAGCCAGTTCGTGTGGGTGATCCTGCTGTCCACGGCGATGGGCCTGGGCCTGAGCTTCACCCGTGCGCGCCGGCTGGAAGCGGCAGGCGCTTCGCGGTTGGGCACGGTGTTCCTTTACTTCCTGATTGCCTGCATCGGCATGCAGATGAACCTGCTGTCGCTGCTGGATCGGCCTTGGCTGTTCCTGCTCGGCGCGATCTGGATGGCCACGCATGTGCTGGTGCTGTGGGTGATGGCCAAGCTGCTGCGCGCGCCGTTGTTCTTTTTCGCGATCGGTTCGCAGGGCAACATCGGGGCGGCCGCTTCGGCTCCCGTGGTGGCAGCAGCGTTCCACCCGACGCTGGCGCCGGTGGGCGTGCTGCTGGGTACGGTGGGCTATGCCACCGGCACCGGGCTGGCGTATGTCACCGGCCTGATCCTGAAGTGGATGGCCGGCGCCTGAGTCCTGAGCTGACGATCATGTTGCGTGTTCACGGCAATTGCCGTGGACACGCTTTCCCCGTGTAGAGCCGAGCCCACGCTCGGCTTTCTTTTTGCCTGCCACCGGATAGATCCACGTCATGCGTGGATGCACTTCATGGGTATCCATGAACAAAGAAAGGACAGATCCGTTTCCCCGCGGAAACGGATCTGCCCCCTGATGCTTCTTGCCGTCAACGGAAATCTGTCGAAGGTGGGGTGGTGTCGGATGGCGGGGTGTCCGCGGCATGGATGCTGCGGCCAAGCCCCAAGGACGGGTTTACGGCGTCCCCGCCATCCGACACCACCCCGCCAAATTCACGGAAAACCAGAGCCGACGCTTTCGCCGTTGCAGTTGCAGTTGCCTCTGCGGGCGCCGGGCTGCAAGCCCGGCACCCAACCCTCAACAGCAGCGGCCACCATTGCGCCCACCGTAGCGCGCTTCCTGGCGTTCGCGGAAGAACGTCTTGTAGTCCATTGGCTCCTGGTCCGGGTGCTTTTCCAGCATGTGCCGGACATAGTTGTCGTAATCGGGAATGCCACAGCACAGACGTGCGGTCTGCACCAGGCGCCGCCAGATGCGGCGGTGCGCCTGGTACTGGCCGGCGGGAACCAGTTGCGTGCTCATCACAGATCCACCATTTCGTGCGGCTTCAGTGCCACGTAAGGGGTCTCGCGGTCGCTGCGCTGCGGATTGCGGCGTGCCGCCAGGATGGTCTTGATCGAATACACCAGCACAGCGCCCACCACCAGCAGGAACAGCGCGGTCAGGCCGGTGTTGACGTAGGCGTTGACCACGATCTGCTTCATCTGCGCCACCGATTTGGCCGGTGCGGTGATGGTGTCGCTGGCAATGGCAGCCTGGAACTTGTGTGCCTGGGCCAGGAACCCCTGTGCCGGGTTGCTGTCGAAGATCTTGATGAAGCCGGCATAGGTGGTGCAGATCAGCAGCCACACCGCCGGTACCGCGGTGACCCACGCATAGCGGTCACGCTTCATCTTGAACAGCACCACCGTGCCCAGCATCAGCGCGATGCCAGCCAGCATCTGGTTGGAGATGCCGAACAGCGGCCACAGCGTCTGGATGCCGCCGAACGGATCGACCACGCCGGTATAGAGCAGGTAGCCCCACAGTGCCACGCAACCCGCAGTGCCGATGATGTTGGCGGTCCACGATTCGGTCTTCTTCAGGGCCGGCACGAAATTGCCCAGCAGGTCCTGCAGCATGAAGCGTCCGGCGCGGGTGCCGGCGTCCACTGCGGTCAGGATGAACAGTGCTTCGAACAGGATCGCGAAGTGGTACCAGAACGCCATCATCGCGTCGCTGCCACTGGGAATCGCTTCGTGCAGGATCTGCGCGATGCCCACCGCCAGCGTTGGCGCACCACCGGCGCGATGCAGGATGGTCGGTTCACCGATCGCCGCCGCGGTCGCGGTCAGTTGTTCGGGCGTGATGGTGAAGCCCCAGGTGTTGGTGATGTAGTGCGCCGCCGAGGCCGCATCGGCACCGATCACGGCGGCCGGGCTGTTCATCGCGAAGTAGATGCCCGGGTCGATGATCGAGGCCGCCACCAGCGCCATCACCGCCACGAACGATTCCATCAGCATGCCGCCGTAGCCGATGTAGCGCATGTGCGCTTCATTGGCCAGCAGCTTCGGCGTGGTGCCGGACGAAATCAGCGCATGGAAGCCCGACACCGCACCGCAGGCGATGGTGATGAACAGGAACGGGAACATGCCGCCCTTCCACACCGGGCCATCACCGCTGGCGGCGAACTGGGTCAGCGCCGGCATCTTCAGTTCCGGCATCACGATCAGGATGCCGACGGCCAGCGCGATGATGGTACCGATCTTGAGGAAGGTCGACAGGTAGTCGCGCGGGGCCAGCAGCAGCCACACCGGCAGCACCGAGGCGACGAAGCCGTAGCCGATCAGCATCCAGGTGATCTGGGTGCCGGTGAAGGTGAACGCCGGGCCCCACACCGGATCGGCGGCGACCTTGCCGCCGTACCAGATTGCGGCCAGCAGCAGGATCAGGCCGACCACCGAGATCTCGCCGATCCTGCCAGGGCGGATATAGCGCATGTAGACGCCCATCAGGATCGCGATGGGCATCGTCGCGATCACTGTGAACATGCCCCACGGGCTTTCGGCCAGCGCCTTGACCACCACCATCGCCAGCACCGCCAGGATGATGATCATGATCAGGAACGCACCGAACAGGGCGATGGTGCCGGGTACCTGGCCCATCTCCTCGCGCACCAGGTCACCCAGCGAGCGGCCGTTGCGACGGCTGGACAGGAACAGGACCATGAAGTCCTGCACCGCGCCGGCCAGCACCACGCCCACCACCAGCCACAGCAGGCCGGGCAGGTAGCCCATCTGCGCGGCCAGCACCGGGCCGACCAACGGGCCGGCGCCGGCGATGGCGGCGAAATGATGGCCGAACAGCACGTGCTTGTTGGTCGGCACGTAGTCCAGGCCATCGTTGTTGATCACCGCCGGGGTGGCCCGGGTCGGATCCAGCTGCATCACCTTGTTGGCGATGAACAGGCTGTAGAAGCGGTAGGCGACCAGGTACAGCGAAACCGCGGCGACGACGATCCACAGCGCATTGATGTGCTCGCCGCGGCGCAGTGCCACGGTGCCCAGACAGAATGCGCCGAGCAGGGCGAGTACCGCCCAGCCCAGTTTGGAAAACCCTTTCATGAGGTGCTCTCTCCCGGAAAGACAGACAAAGAGTCCCGCGTGCCCTCGACAGGGTCAATTGGCACAGGACGAATCGGCGGTAGTACTTTGGTCGTACGTTTGTTGTGCTGACGTGCAGCGAACATCAGGGATGGAACAATCGGTTGCGGCGCCGTCCATTGGCGTGCGGCCGTGTGGCGTCCATCTTCAGTGGCATCCATCCAACAGGAGTCGCCATGAGCCTTCCCGAACCGGCCCGCGTGCTGCGGACCATCCGTGGCCTGCCCACCTCCGACGGTGCCGGCGTGCGCCTGACCCGCGTCATCGGTGGCCCCACGCTGCCCGACCTGGATCCGTTCCTGCTGCTCGATGAGTTCGGTACCGATCGTGCCGAGGACTACATCGCCGGGTTTCCGGAGCATCCGCACCGCGGCTTCGAAACCGTCACCTACATGCTCGACGGGCGCATGCGGCATCGTGACAACCACGGCAACGAAGGCCTGCTGACCCCGGGCAGCGTGCAGTGGATGACCGCTGGGCGTGGCCTGGTGCATTCGGAGATGCCCGAGCAGGAAAGCGGGCAGATGCGCGGCTTCCAGCTGTGGGTGAACCTGCCGGCAAAGGAGAAGATGACTGACCCGAAGTACCAGGAATTCGCGCCCGAGCGCATTCCCGTGGTGCACCCGGAGCCGGGCGTGGACGTGAAGGTGATTGCCGGCAGCGTGGATGGCACGCAGGGCCCGATCGTGCAGCCGGCCACCGATCCGCTGTACCTGGACATCACGCTGGCCCCGGATCGCGCCTGGACCTATGCGTTGCCGGAAGGGCACAATGCCTTTGCATACGTGTTCGAAGGTGGCGTGACCGTGGGGGAGCAGGACGCCGCGCGTGACGTGGCACGCCAGGAGCTGGCGGTGCTGGGCGGCGGTGAGCAGCTGCACCTTTCGGCCGGCAGCGAAGGCGCGCGGCTGATCCTGGTGGCCGGCCGTCCGCTGCGCGAACCGGTGATGCGCCACGGGCCGTTCGTGATGAACACACGGCAGGAACTGATGCAGGCCTTCGTCGATTTCCAGGAAGGCAAGTTCTGATGGATTGCGCCGGGCATGGCCCGTCGAAAGAAGCCGGCAACGCCGCCGGGCCACGCCCGGCGGACGTCCCGCGAGTCGGATCCTGCGGGGATGCTGCCAGGCAGTCATCCCCGTCACCTTCAGCGCCCCGCGGCCACGGCTGACGGGGTCAGGCTCATGCCCTGCGCCAACTGCTGCAGCGAGCCCAGCTCCTGGGCGCTGTCCGGGTACAGCGAAATCTGCGCGTAGCGCTTCTTGTCCAGCTTGACCACGCTGATGCGGCGCTCGGCATAGCCGGGCGGCTGCTGGCCACCGAGATCGGGCTGGTACCAGTAAAGCGGTTCACCGCCGAAGCTGCCTTTTTCCTGGCGCAGTGCCCGGTTCAACGGAATATCAGGGTCACGCGCGCTGAGCATCAGGCTCAGTACCTCGCGTCCATCCCCGGTGCTGGCGCGGCAGACCAGAAGGTCGGCCAACACCTGCTGCTGCCACTGCAGGCCACTGCTGGCCGGCAACGAAGGACATTCCGCGGGAGCCTGCGCGGCAGCCTGGGCTGCGGCGAACAGCAGGCTCGACAACACTACAGGCGCGAACTTCATGCATCCCCCAAGGTGGTCGGTCGTGTGGCTCCACCAGATGGACTGGCGGCTGTGGCATCCCATCCCCGGATGCCGCCCCGCCCGGCGTGTGCACGGACGGTCAACTCAACCTTAACGGAACGTGAGCGATCGCACAAATCGAAGTTGCAGACGTAACCATTGCGGCCGATGGTCGGCCGCAATGGTGCGCACAGCCTCAGCGGTCGTTGCCGATCCACTTGTAGATGATTCCGCCGATCGCGCCGCCCAGCAGCGGGGCGACCCAGAACAGCCACAACTGGCTTACTGCGCCGCTGCCGGCGAAGAAGGCCACGGCGGTGGAACGGGCCGGGTTCACCGAGGTGTTGGTGACCGGGATGCTGATCAGGTGGATCAGGGTCAGCGACAGGCCGATCGCCAGTGGCGCAAAGCCAGCCGGCGCCTTGCCATGGGTGGCGCCCATGATCACGATCAGGAACACGGCGGTCAGCACCACTTCGCACAGGAAGGCCGCTGCCACGCTGTAACCGCCAGGCGACAGCGCGCCATACCCATTGCTGGCGAACGCACCGGCCTGGCTGCCATCGATGGCGAAGCCGCTGGCCCCCGACGCGATCTGCAGCAGGATGAAGCCGGCCAGCAGGCCGCCAGCCACCTGGGCGATGATGTACGGCACGAGGTCCTTGGTCGGGAAGCGGCCGCCGGCCCACAGGCCGACGCTGACTGCCGGATTGAAGTGCGCGCCGGAGATATGGCCGAACGCATAGGCGCCGGTCACCACGGTCAGGCCAAAGGCCAGGGCGACGCCGAGGAACCCGATACCCAGCGGATTGCCGTCGCCACCGAACTTGGCGGCCAGCACCGCGCTGCCACAGCCGCCCAACACCAGCCAGAACGTGCCGAGGAATTCGGCGGACAAGCGTTTACCCATGCTCATGTGTTGCACTCCTTTGAGGGCGAAAGTGTGATTTATGTCACATTTCAGTGATCAGCGGGTGACTGTAGCGTCAACGCCGGGTGCAGGGATACACCCTCGGATGTGTGCAACACGCGATGTTCAATACTGCGGCAGCGGAATGAACTCCTTGTCGTCGCCCGGAATGGTGCCGAATCGGCCGGCCTCCCAATCGTGCTTGGCCTGCTCGATGCGCTCCTTCGAGCTGGACACGAAGTTCCACCACAGGTGGCGCGGGCCATCCAGCGGCTCGCCACCGAACAGCATCGCCTTCACCGGCGTCTTCGCGCGCAGGCGGCCGCGTGCGCCGGCCTCGGGAATCACCAGATGCTGTGCAGGGATGTCCACGCCATCCAGCTGTGCGTCGCCTTCGAGGATGTACAGCGCGCGCTCGCGGTGGCCGTCATCGATATCGATCTCCGCATCCGGGTCGAGATCGATCGCCACGTTGAGGGTATCGGCGAACACCTTCACCGGCGATTCCTCGCCATAGGCGCGGCCGGCGATCACCCGCAGCCAGGCACCGTTGCGGCGCTGCTCGGGCAGCGTAGCCGCGGCATGGTGGTAGAAGGCCGGTTCGATTTCCTCGTGCGATTTCGGCAGCGCCACCCAGGTCTGCATGCCGTGGATCGGGTTGTCGTGGGCGCGGTCCGGTTGCGGTGTCCGCTCGGAATGGGCAATGCCGCGACCAGCGGTCATCCAGTTGACGTCGCCGGGACGGATCACCTGGTCCGACCCCAGCGTGTCGCGGTGGCCGATCGCGCCCGACCACAGGTAGGTCACGGTGGCCAGGCCGATATGTGGATGCGGGCGCACGTCGATGGCGGTGCCGGGGTGCATGAGTGCCGGGCCCATCTGGTCGACGAACACGAACGAGCCGATGCTGCGCGCCTGCAGGGTGGGGACGGCGCGACGGACTTCGAGGCCGCCGATGTCGTGCACGCGCGGGGCGATGATGGTGGTCATGCGGGCGTTCTCGCTGGCAGGGATCAGGTGGTCAGCATCGCATGCAGCTGTGACGGGTACATGCCCCGTATGGGTAACAGGTTGTTCCAGCCAACGGCGCAGCCCCTCGTGGCTGTGGGGTTGGTCGCTGAAGGCAGAAGCAAGATCAAAAGCCGCGATTGGCCGGGCGGGTGGGTGGCGCAGGGGACGCTGCAAGTACGTCCATGTAAGCT